>CAZZLX010000174.1:0-7364 GCA_964655235.1 uncultured Rhizobium sp. | reverse complement strand
GGCTGGAACAGCGCGCCCAGGCTGTAGCCGCAGGCGTTCAGCCGATGCGCGCCGAGGCCCAGACGATCGAAGACGCGGGCATGCGCGTCGAACACCTTGCCGATCGGCTCGCCCGGCGTCAGTGCGTCCTCGCAGGCATGAAGCGCCTCACGGCAGGCGGCATGCATATCCATCTGGCGCTGAACGGGCTTGCCGATGCGCGCCGTCCGCATCAGTGCCGAATGGTAGAGCCGGTAGGCGCCGGCGAACTCGAGCGTGATCTGATCCTGCGCATCGATACGCCGTCGTCCGGAGAAATAACGACAGAGGAGCGCGCCCTCGCCGGAGCCGATGATGAAGGGATTGCCGGAGTAGTCGCCGCCACCCTTGAACACGGCGCCCTGCATCGCCGCGAGCACGTCGCCTTCGTCGGCGCCGGGCCGGATAACCGCCATGCCGGCATTGAGCGCGTCGTCGGTGAGGGTCGCGGCCTTGCGCACATAGGCGATCTCGGCCGGGCTCTTCACGATCCGGAGCTTGCTCACCAGCTCGGAGGCGTCCTCGAGCCGGCAGAAACCGTCGAGCGCATCTGCAAGGCGCCGGCCGGTGCGGGCGGTCAGCCCATAGGCCTCCCATTCGACGCCGAGACGTTTTCCGTTGCAGCCGAATTCGGCGAGGATCGCCTTTAACTCCGCCGCCGGCGAGGCGCCGTCGCGGTCGACCCAGATGCGGATGTCGTCGATGACCGAGGTCTGACGCGCCTGGCGCAAATCGGCCGAGCGGGTCAGCAGCACCATGCGCCCGTCGATGCCGAGATAGAGGCACTGGAAGAAGACGAAGCCGAAAGTGTCGTAGCCGGTCAGGTAATACATGCTCTCCTGACGGAACATCAGGAGGCCGTCGAGCCCCTGGGCCTGCATCGACGCGATCGTTCGCGCCCGCCTCTCCGCCAGTTCCTCAGCCGAGAAGTGGAGCGCCATCGGATCAGCTCCTTATCGCGATCGCCGAGACCTCGCAGCCGAACTTCTTCTCGCCGGCGAGGCAGGTGCGGCGATAGCTGAAGAAGCGGTCGGCCTCGGCGCAGGTGTCGCGGCCGAGCGAGGCAACCGACTTGAGGCCTAGCTTCTCGAGCCGGCTCACGATGTAGCCTTGGAGGTCGAACATATGCCTGCCTTCGCGCACGCTAGGCTTGAAGAAGCGGGCATGGCCCGGGTCCTCGGCGAGGAAGGGCTCGGGAAACTCCGGCCCGACCTCGTAGCTCGCCTGGCCGATGCAGGGACCAAGCGCGGCGTCGATCCGCTTCGGATCGGCACCGAGCTTCACCATCGCCTCGACCGTCGCCTCGGCGATGCCGAGGTTTGCACCCCGCCAGCCTGCATGAGCGGCGCCGACGACGCCGGCATCCGCATCGGCGAAGAGCAGCGGGCCGCAGTCAGCAGTGAGAATGCCGAGCGCCAGGCCCGGCACGCGCGTCACCATGCCATCCGCCTTCGGCCGTGCGTCCATCGCCCAGGACTCGGTCACCTCGACCACCGCGTTGCCATGCACCTGGAAGGCGGATGCCATCCGATCCACGCCCAACGTCGCACCGACGCGACGGCGGTTCTCTCCGATGTCTTCCATGCGATCGCCGGTGGTCAGCGCGCAGTTCAGAGAATCGAATGGACCTTCGCTGACGCCGCCCTGGCGGCCGAAGAAGCCGTGCAAGATGTCCTTGTGGCGGAGCGTATCGGCGACGAGATGAGGGGTGGTCATTGGAAGGTCAGCTCTCGAAGCCGGCTGGTGTCGGCAGATCGGGATGCGTGATCGCGATTGCCTGGAACAGGGTGCCCATTTGGTCGAAGTCGATCAAGCGCGCAAGCGCCTCGGGCATCGAGGCATCGCGCTGGGCGAGCCTGTCGGCACGCGGGCGGATGCCGAGCCGCTCTAGAAACAGCCCCTGTCCCAACGGCCCGTGCACGGCGGCACCCGCCAGCCGTGCGGCACGTACCAGCTCGCCGAAGTCGACATGCGACGTGATATCGGCGGTCCCTGGTTCAGCGAGAGGCGGCCAGGTCTTGTGCGCGCGGATCGCCTGGAAGGTGCCGCCGGCGCGGCTCTCCGGCGGACCGTAGTCGATCAGGAGGGCCGTCCCACCTTGGGCGATCAGGCGTCGCGACAGCAGATCCACTACCGCGATGCGTGCCGGGGAGACCTCAACGGTCGTTCCAGGCAGCGAGTCGACGAGAGCGGGCGGCACCAGGCCCGAGAGCGCCGTCGGCCCGAAGACATAGACAAGCTCGTCGTCGCGAAGGCCGACCATGCGCTCTTCCCAACCGCTTCCATCGCGCACGAGCTGGCGGATCGGCAGCGTGTCGAGGAACTCGTTGGCGAGCACGATCGCGGGACCGTCCGGCACGTCCGCCAGTTCGGGATGCCAGGTCACCTGCCAATCGGAAAGCGCGGCGCGCTGGCGCTCCATCAGCCGTTCGCCGACCTCGACCAGATGCAGGCGGATCGCCTGGTGAAACCCCGGCACCGCCTTGGTCGCGCGCAGCGCATCCGCCATCAGCGTGCCGCGGCCCGGCCCAATCTCGACGAGGCGGACGGGATCCGGACTCCCCATCTGCTGCCAGGAGATCGCCGCCCAGGCGCCGATCAGCTCGCCGAAGACCTGCGAAACTTCCGGCGCGGTGACGAAGTCACCGGATGCGCCCAGCGGGTCCCTGCGGCGATAGTAGCCCTCCGCCTCGTCGGTCAGCGCCGCCGCCATGTAGTCGGCGAGCGTGATCGGCCCGAACGCGCGGATACGACGCTTCAGCCGCTCTTCCAGGCTCACGCGCGCCTGGCCCTCATGATCAGCACCAATCCTGCGATGACCATCGGCACCGAGAGCCACTGGCCCCAGGTCGTGCCGAAGGAGAGGAAGCCGATGAACGCATCGGGCTCGCGGAAGGTCTCGCCGATGATGCGGGCGATGCCGTATCCGGCGAGGAAGACGCCGCCGATCAGGCCGTGGCGTTCGCGCATCTCCGCCTTTCGCGCGAGCCACGCAAGAATGACGAACAGAACGAGGCCTTCGAGGAACGCTTCGTAGAGCTGGCTCGGATGGCGCGGCTCCGGTCCGCCGGTCGGGAATACCATCGCCCACGGCACGTCGGTCGGGCGGCCATAGAGCTCGGCGTTGATGAAGTTGGCAAGGCGGCCGAAGAACAGACCAATCGGCGTCGCCGCCGCAACAAGGTCGCCGAGCGCCAGGCCCGGGATCCCGCGCTTCCGTGCGAAGAGAAAGATCGCCACCAGCACGCCGAGCATGCCGCCGTGATAGGACATGCCGCCGTTCCACACCTCGAGGATCTCGAGCGGATGGGCGAAGAAGTGGTCCGGCTTGTAGAACAGCACGTAGCCGAGGCGGCCGCCGAGCACGACGCCGAACGTCGCCCAGGTGAGAAAGTCGTCGAAGGCATCGGGCGAGACCGGCCCGCCCTTGGCCGCGAGGTAGCGGCAGTAGCGCCAGCCCAGCAGCAGCCCGGCGATATAGGCCAGCGCGTACCAGCGGACGACGAACGGCCCGAGCGAGATCGCGACCGGATCGACCATCGGGAAGGCTATCGTCAGCATCAGAGGTACGGGTCCTGCTTGACGAGGAAGTCGCGGACATACCGCCCGACGCCGTCCTCGAGCTGGGTGAACGGCTTCGCATAGCCGGCGCGGCGCAGCTTCTCCGGGTTCGAGCGGGTGAAGTACTGGTAGCGGTCGCGCATCGCTTCCGGCATGTCGACGAAGGTGATCTGGGGGTCGCGGTTGGAGGCGCGGAACACGGCCTTCGCCAGATCGGCAAAGCTCCGGGCCTCGCCGCTCCCAACGTTGAAGATCCCGTCGGCGTTGCCCTGGACCCAGAGCGCCACATCGACGCAGTCGCCGACCCAGACGAAGTCGCGTAGCTGGCCGCCGTCCGGATACTTGGCTTCGTAGGACTTGAACAGGCGCGCCGGTTCGCCCGATTTCACGCGCTGGTGGATCTGCCAGGCGACGGAGAGCTGGCTTCCCTTGTGGTACTCGTTCGGACCGTAGACGTTGAAGAACTTGAGCCCGGCCCAGCGCGGAGGCTTGCGGCCCTGGGCCGCCAGGCGGATCGCACGGCGGTCGAACAGATGCTTGGACCAGCCATAGGCGTTCAGCGGCCGGAGCTTCGCCAGCGCCTCCGGGCTCTGGTCGTCGTCGAAGCCGGCGATGCCGTCGCCGTACGTGGCAGCCGAGGAGGCATAGACCAGCGGCACGCGCGCGTCCGCGCACCAGTTCCAGAGATCGAGGGAAACCGAGAAGTTCTGAGACAGGATCAGGTCGGCATCGGTCTCGGTCGTCGTCGAGATCGCACCCATGTGGTAGATGCCGTCGAGCTTCCTGCCCTTGAGCCAGTCCATCAGCCGCTCGGGCGGGAACAGGTCGGCAAGCTCCCGCTTGCCCAGGTTCCTCCACTTGTCGTCGTGGCCGAGCCGGTCGCAGACGGCGACCTCGGCGCCCTTCGCTTCGAGCGCCGCGACCAGGTTGGAGCCGATGAAGCCGGCGCCGCCGGTGACCAGGAACATGCGCGGCTTTATAGGCGTTGGGCTTGCGACCGGCAACGTACCCCGGTCAGAATGGTCCGCCAGGAGATCCAAATGCAGACCGACAACCGAATCCTCGACGACCTCGCCAAGCTCGCCACCAACGCCATCGGCACCGCCGCCGCCATGCGTCAGGAGGTCGAGGCCCGGTTCAAGGCGCAGCTCGAGCGCCTTCTGGTCGAGATGAACCTGGTGACGCGCGACGACTACGAGGCCGTTAAGGAGATGGCGGCGACCGCCCGCTCCGAGCAGGAAGCGCTCGCCGCCCGTGTCGCCAAGCTCGAGGCCGAGGTCGCGGCGCTCAGGTCCGGGTCAAAGCCGGCGTAGCTGCGGAGAGACCCACCAGGGCGTCAGCGCCAGGGCGATCGCGGCCCAGGCGACCACGAAGTTCGCCTGATAGCCGCCGAAGTAGTCGTGCAGCGTGCCGCCGATCCAGGCACCGAAGGCGGTACCGGTGCCCATGCCGATCACCAGGAAGCCCAGCACGCGCCCGAGCGTCGAGCCGGCATAGATGCGCTGGGCCAGCGAGGCGATCAGCGGGCCGCGCGACCCGAGGGAGAGCCCGAAGGTCAGCACGTAGAGGACCAGCAGCACCGGGCTCGGCCACACCGCCATCAGCGCCAGAACGCCGAGGCCGATCGCCGTCGAGAGATAGCTCAGCGACAGCGTCAGCCGGCGGCCGATCCGATCGGCGATATAGCCGAAGATCACCATGCCGACCGAGGCCGAGAGGCCGGCGAAGCCGACCGCGGTCGCCGAGGTCAGCGGCGCGAATCCGACCTCGACGAGGTAAGCCACCATCTGCGGCTGGATCACCGAGATCGCGGTCGAGGTCAGGAAGTAGACCGCGAACATCGCCCAGATCACCGGCTCGGTGATCGCACGACGGATGCTCCAGTTGGTCGCCGCCGGACCCGGACCGGTGCCATCCCTCCCCGCCTGGATGCGCGCCCAGGGGAGGAAGGCCAGCGGGATCACGAGCAGCAGCGCCACCCCGGCGAGACCGCCATAGGCGACGCGATAGCCGTAGAGGTCGATCAGCACCTGCGCCATCGGCGCGAAGATCAGGGCGCCGATCCCGGTCGCCCCGCCGATGATGCCGAGCACGGTCGAAACCCGGCCCTTGAACCAGATCGCGATCAGCGGCGTCTGCGCGACATTACCGAGGCAGGCCGACGAGAAGCCGATGCAGACACCGAGCGCCAGGTAAAAGTGCCAAAGCTCGGTCGCGTAGGCGGCGCCGGCATACGCCGAGAACAGCGCCGCGGCGCCGACGACATAGAGCCAGCGCGGCCCCAGGTGATCAATCAGGTATCCGGCTACGGGCCCGGCGAAGCCGATCGCCAGCGCCGAGATGCCGTAGATGCCGGTGACCTGGGCGCGGTCCCAGCCGAAGGCCTGCTGGAGGGGCAGCAAGAAGACGCCGAACGTCTCGCCGGTGCCGCGCCCGACCAGAGCGAACAGGAAGCAGGTCGCAAGGACCGATCCCGGCAACCAGCGCGGCGTCGGATCGGGCGTGCCGGTCACGCGATCTCCGCACGGCCGTTCGAGAGCACGACCGTGTCCCGCTCGATCACGCGGGCGCGGAAGGCGGCGACTCGTCCTTCTTCGCGCCATATCTCGGTCCGAAGCGTCTCGCCCGGATAGACAGGGGCGCTGAATCGGCCGTCCATCGCCGTCAGCCGCTCGGGGCGATAGGCGCAGAGTCCTCGCAGCAATGCATGGCCGACGACGGCGAAGGTCGCGAGGCCATGCAGGATCGGCCGAGGGAAGCCGGCCGCCATCGCCACGGACGGATCGGCATGCAAGGGGTTGTCGTCGCCGTTAAGACGATAGATCAGGGCCTGGTTCGGCGAGGTCGGCAGGTCGACCGCAAGGTCGGGGGTCCGCGTCGGCTCGGGATGCGGCTTCTTAGCTGGTCCGGTGGTGCCGCCGCAGCCTCCGTCGCCGCGAAGGAAAGTCGTCTGGCTCAAGGTCGCGACGAGGTCGCCGGCCGCGTCGATCACCTGGCGCTCCGAGTAGAGAAGCGCGCCCTTGCCTTCACCCTTGTCGACCAGCCCGGTCAGCGTCGTGCGCCCGACCAGCCGCCCTTCGACCGGCAACGTCTTGTGGATGCGGATGCCTTGCTCGCCATGCACGAGCCTGACCCAGTCGACGCCGGCCTCCGGCGCCTTCAGCCAGAAGCCGGGATAGCCCAGGACCAACGCCATCGTCGGCAGCGCCAGTAGGCCGTCTTCGTAGACGAAGCGGAGCTGGTCCCGGTCCAGCGGATCGGCCCCGAGGCCGACCGAAAGCGCGTAGAGGATCGTGTCGCGGACGGTCAGATCCTGGGCGATCTCCGGTACCGCAAAGGAAAGCAGGCGCTTTCCGTCGACCGGCATCAGACAGGATCCCAGGAGAACACGTCGGCCGAGACATCGAGATCGTAGAACGAGCCCTTGAGCGCCGGCATCGCATGCTCGGCGATCGCCTCTGGCGTCCAGCCCTCGCCTGCCTGCACCGAGCGGATCGGCCGCGGCTGGCTCATCAGGAAGATCTCGTTGTTGCGGACCGAGAAGATCTGGCCGGTGACCTCCTTCGCCGCATCCGAGCAGAGATAGACGACGAGAGGCGCGATCTTGTCCGGCGTCATCTTCTGCAGCTTCGCGATCCGCGCCTTCTGCGCCTCGTCGGTCGCCGGGATCGAGCCGATCATGCGCGACCAGGCGAAGGGCGCGATCGCATTCGAGCGCACGCCGAACTTGGCCATGTCGAGCGCGATAGACTTGGAGAGTCCGACGATGCCGAGCTTCGCCGCGG
>CAZZLX010000173.1:0-7379 GCA_964655235.1 uncultured Rhizobium sp. | reverse complement strand
GCATCCGGCCGGATCCCAAGGGCCTCGCCGACATCCAGCTCGGCACCGGCGTCAACATCGTCATGGGCTGCGGCTACTACGTCGAGGAATACCAGGATCCGAAGAACCACCAGCGCTCAGTCGACAGCTTCGCGAAGGAGATGATCGACCAAGTGCAGGTGGGCGCGTGGGAGAGCGACATCCGCTCCGGCATGATCGGCGAGATCGGCTGCCAGACGCCGTGGACCGCGCTCGAGCGAAAGGTGATGGAAGGCGCCATCGTCGCCCAGCAGGAGACGGGGGCCGCGATCAACGTGCATCCTGGCCGCGATGCCGACCAGCCGCAGGAAGGTGCCGACTTCCTGGTCGCGCACGGCGCGGACATCGAGCGCGTGGTCTATAGCCATATCGACCGCACGATCTTCGATTCCGGCCGCATGCTGAAGCTGGCCGACACCGGCTGCACGCTGGAGTTCGACCTGTTCGGCCGCGAGACCTCGCTCTATACCGCGTCCGACATCGACATGCCGAACGACGCGCTGCGCGTGCAGCACATCCGCATGCTGATCGACAACGGCCACCTCTCGCGCGTCGTCATCAGCCATGACATCTGCCAGCAGATCCGGTTGAAGTCCTTCGGCGGCCACGGCTATGGCCACATCTTCACCCGCGTGGTGCCGCTGATGCGCCGCCGGGGATTCACCGAGGACGAGATCAAGGCGATCCTGGTCGACAACCCGAGGCGTCTCCTCACCTTCGCCTGAGGTTGATCGCGAGCGCCACGCCGACCAGCGCGGCCGCGACGGCGAAGGTGATCCGCATGCCTTCCGCCACATCGGCAGAGGCGACCGCGAACACCGCGCCCATCGCCGACGCGCCGGTGACCAGGCCCAGGTTGCGCGACAGGTTCAGCAGGCCGGAGACGACGCCGCGCTGGTCCTGCGGCAGGCCGGCCATGACCGCCGTGTTGTTGGCGGCCTGCACCAGGGCATAGCCCGAGGTCAGCATCGCGATCGAAACCAAGTAGCCGGCGACGCCGTACGCCGTCGGCATGGCGACGAGCGACGCGGTACCGAAAGCCATGCCGGCGAGACCGGCGACGATCATGCGGCCCGCACTGAAGCGATCGACGAGACGCCCGGCCGGAATGCCCGCCGACGCCGTCACGAACGGCCCGGCCGACAGCACCAGCCCGACCATCGCTGCCTCCAGCCCCAGCGCGCCCGAGAGATAGAAGGGTCCGACGACCAAGGTCGCCATCATCACGGCGGCGACCAGCAGGTTCGTCGCGAGACCGGCGCTCAAGGTCCTGTCACGCAGCCGCGACGGCCGGATCAGCGGCGAGGCGGCCTTCGTCTCGACGCGGATGAAGAGGACGACGCCGACCGCGGCGGCGGCGAGCAGGGCCGCGTTGACGACGCCGAGGCTGCCGCGACCCAGCGTCATCGCCAGCGCATAGGCGGCGAGCGTCGAGGCCAGGACCAGCGTGCCCGTCGCGTCGAAGCCGGGCCTGTCGGCGCGCGGCCGGTCCGCAGGCAGCGCGCGATGCGCGATCGCCAGGGTCAGCAGGCCCAGCGGCAGGCCGACGAAGAAGATCGACCGCCAGCCGAACCCCGAGATCAGGACGCCGCCGAGCGACGGGCCCAGCGCCGTGCCGACAGCCGACATGGTGCCGAGCAGGCCCATGGCGCTGCCGGTCTTCTCCTTCGGCATGATCTCGCCGACGAAGGCCATGCCCAAGGACATCATGATCGCCGCACCGATACCCTGGATTGCCCGGGCTGCGATCAGGGCCCAGAGCGTCGGCGCCAAGCCGCACGCCACCGAGGCCGCCGTGAACAGCGCGATCCCCGCCATCAGCAGCCGCCTCCGACCGACGATGTCGCCGAGCCGGCCGGCACTCACGACCAGAGTCGTGACCGCAAGTAGATAGGCGAGCACGACCCACTGCACCTCCTGGAAGGTCGCGTCCAGGGCCTGGGCCATCGTGGGCAGGGCGACGTTCGCGATGCTGGTGCCGAGCGAGGACAGGAAGATCGAGAGCGAAAGCCCGGCGAGCGCCCCCCGGATCGGGAGGACGGGCGGGGCGACGGCTTGCGTTGCTGTGGTCATGGCAAGGATCTACGGCCTGGTTGGATATGGCGCCAGGCGCAGCAATTGCATTTTGTCCGTGCGTCTGACGCCATATCACGGCAAGCTGCGGTCATGGCGATGCCCGATCTTAATCTGCTGGTGACGCTCGATGTGCTGCTCGCCGAGGGCAGCGTCGCCCGCGCCGCGCGCCGGCTGCGGCTCAGCCCGTCGGCGATGAGCCGGGCGCTGGCACGGCTGCGGCAGGCGACGGGCGACCCGCTGCTGGTCCGTGCGGGGCGCGGTCTCGTACCCACGCCCCGGGCGATCGAGCTGCGCGGACCGGCCGGCGAGCTCGTCCGCCAGGGAGGCGCCGGGTGTTCGGCTCCGCTTCGTCCAGAAGACGGACCGCGACAGCGCCCCGCTCCGCGACGGTCTCGTCGATCTCGAGACCGGTGCAGTCGGCGAGGCGAGCGGGCCCGAGATCCGAACGCAGGCGCTGTTCAAGGACCGCTTCATCGGCACCGTCCGTAAAGGACATCCGCTGAGCCGCGGCAAGATCTCGCCGGCACGCTACGCCGCGGGCCGGCATGTCCTCGTCACCCGGCGCGGTCTCGACCGCGGGCCGGTCGACGAAGCCCTGGAGCCCTCGGGCCTCAAGCGCGAGATCGTCGCCACGGTCGGAGGATTCGCGGCAGCACTGGCGCTGGCGCGCGGCTCCGACCTGATCGCCACGGTTCCCGATCGTCACACGCAGCGCCTCCGTGCCGGCATGCACAGCTTCGCGCTGCCGGTGCCCGCACCGCAGGTGACGGTGTCGCTGCTCTGGCATCCGCGCCTCGACGCGGACGCCGCCCATCGCTGGCTGCGCGGCTGCGTCCGCGCCGTCTGCGCAACCGGATAGGGTGCCGGCATGACCTCAGCCCAGGATCAGGAAGGAAGTGTCCTTTGAGCGACCCCAAGGATGCCGAGGCGATCAGCCAGGCGATCGCGGCACGGTTCGGCGAGATGCTGCCGGTCGATCCAGGCACGGACGGCCTGGAGGCGCTCCGCCGCATGGCGAACCGGCGCGTGCATCGCCGCTACCTCGACAAGCCGATCGACGCGGGCCTTCTCCGAATGCTGTTCGCCTGCGCGCTGTCGTCGCCGTCGAAGAGCGACCTTCAGCAGGGCGACATCGTGGTCGTCGCCGATCCCGGGAAGCGGAAGGCGATCTTCGATCTGATTCCGAGCATGCCGTGGATGAACGAGGCACCGGTGTTCCTGGTCTTCTGTGGCGACGGACAGCGCCTGCCGCGCATCTCCGAGATGCGGAACAAGCCATTCCCGAACGACCACATGGATGCGTTCTTCAACGCCGTGGTCGACGGTGCCATCGTCATGACCAGCTTCATCGCCGCGGCCGAGGCGGTCGGCCTCGGCTGCTGTCCCATCAGCGTCGTCCGCGACCGTTGCGACGTGCTGCGCGACGTGCTGAGCCTGCCGAAGCGTGTGGTGCCGATCGCCGGCCTTACCGTGGGATGGCCGGCGACGCCCGGCCGACTTTCGGCGCGGCTCTCGATCGACGCCCGGGTGCATGTCGACCGCTACGACACGGAGAAGCTGCCGGCCCAGCTCGACGAGTACGACCGCCGCCGCAACGCCGCCGAGCCGGGCCTCAAAGCCCGCGAGCCCGCGCGCTGGGGCGAAGCGCCCTACTACGGTTGGTCAGAGGACAAGGCCCGCCAGTACGCGAACCCGCAACGCACCGACTTCGGCGCCTTCGTGCGCGCACAGGGATTCAGGCTCGCCTGACTCGCTTCAGGCGAAGGTGTCGACGATCTGCCCGCGTCCGCTCGGCGGCGGCGCGGCGCTCTGCGCGGCGAGGCGATCGGCCAGCCTCGTCGCCTCGAGCAGCGATCCCTCCTGGACCTTCTTCATCTGCAGGGGCGGATCGATCGTCAAGCCGCTGGCGGCGCTCGCCCCGCCCGACGCCCCGATTGGCGACGGCATGGAGTTTCTCCTTCCTCGATGATCGGCACGCCCGGGAGGCGCGTTTACGCGATCGAGGTTAGGCATGCGGCGATGGAGGCGTCCCTCCACCGAAAGGTGGGAGTGCCCTCAGCGACCCATGATGCCGCCGATGACGCGCTTCACCGTAGCGGGAACCGTGTGCCGCACCGTCCCGACCAGAATCATCGTGACGGTTTCGCCGCCGTCGGAAAGCGGCAATGTCAGGCGTGTGTATTCGTACGGCTCGTTGTTGAGGGCCGCACGGATGGCGCGGCAGCACGGGCGGCGGCTTCCGGCGCATTCGGCGTAGTGCCGGGTCACGAGCTCTGCGAAGCTCCGGTCCTTGTAGTCGAGCGTGGTCCGCCCTGTCATATCGGCGGCATCGGGGTTGGTGACCCGGCTGCCATAGACGCGATAGCGGAAGGTCTCAGGCCCCTCGACGTCAAGGAGATGGATGCGGCCGAGGTTGCTCCGCAGTTCGGCCGGGTCCACGTCGGCTCGTGCCGGCATTGCCCGGCCGCGGCACCGCTCCAGCCAATAGGCGTGGAGGGCCACGAGCGGCTCCGGCACCGGCCCGCCCTCCGGGTCGAGGCTATCTTCAGAGATGAGCTGAAACCCCATGAGCGGCGCCGAGAGGCGGCCTAGGCCCGCACCATGTAGTAGCGGCCCTCGGGCAGGTTCTGCGGCAGCTTGATCGGCGCGGTGCCTGGAACGTCGAGCCTCTGGTCCGATACCACGATCGCGCCGGGCGCCAGCATCGGCGCCAGCATAGGTGCCACCGTGCGGGCCAGCGCCAAGGTCGCCTCCTTGTTGCCGGAGCCGATGTCGCCATGGACGAGCGCAACCTGGCGCGGGAAGCGCTTCGCCGCGGTGGGAATCGTTTCGCGG
Source organism: uncultured Rhizobium sp. (assembly GCA_964655235.1). GTDB lineage: Bacteria > Pseudomonadota > Alphaproteobacteria > SHVZ01 > SHVZ01 > SHVZ01. The sequence continues at coordinate 2,450 of CAZZLX010000173.1, read as the reverse complement.
AAATCGCCGAGGAGCGCATGCGCCGAGTCTGGTCGCGAGTCCGGGTGCGAGGCGATCTCGCGGTCGAAGACGAAGATCTCGCGGCCCGGGAAGATCTCGCGGAGATGGTCGTAGGTGCGGCCGTTGCCGAGCCCGAGCTCGAGCACGATGCCCGGCACGTCCTTGAGCAGGCGCGCGGACTCGTCGAGGCAGGCGAGCTGGGCCTGGACCCGCTGGATGAAGCTGTGAAGACGGCTCATGAGGTCAATGCGGCTTTCCGGCCCGCGCTTCGCGGAGCTGAAGGTTGGTGTTCTCGAGCCGGTGCGCGAGCTCGCGCATCACCTCGACTGCGATCTGCGGGAACTCCTCGATCAGGCGGAAGAACAGCTCCTTCGAGATCCGGAGCGTCACGGTCTTGCCGGTCGAGGTCACGGTCGCCGTGCGCGGCACGTCGCAGAGGATCGCGATCTCGCCGACGATGGCGCCGCGGCCGAGCTTGGCGAGCTCGATACGCCCGCTCGGCGTCGTCGGTGCGTCGATCGAGATCGCGACCTCGCCGTCGATGACGATGTAGGCGGCATCGCCCATGTCGCCCTGGTGGAACAGCTCCTGGTTCGGATCGAAGGCGAGACGCTCCGAGGTGAAGGCGAGCAGCTTCAGCTTCGACGGCTCGATCTTGGAAAAGAGCGGGATGCTCTTCAGGAGGGCGACTTCCTCGGCAAGGCTCATCGGTGTCTCCGGTCAGTCCTGCTTCAACAGCTCGGCCATGGCCGATCCCGGCCGGTCGAGCTCCGCATAGGTTCCCTGCTCGACGATCCGCCCACCCTTCACCACGATAACACGGTCGAAATGACGCGCCCATTGCGTCCGGCTCAGGACCCAGATCAGGCCGCGGTCCTTCGACTCCTCGATCACCTGGGTGAGCAGGCGCCCCTGCGCCGAGCCGTCGAGCGCGCTGATCGCCTGGTTCAGGATCAGGAGGTCCGGGCGGCGCAGCAGCGCGCGGGCGACCGCCAGCTTCTGGCGCTGCGCCTGGGTCAGGCGCGAACCGCCGATGCCGACCGGAAAGTCGAGCCCGACCTCGAGCACCAGTGGGCGGAGGCCGAGCTTGTCGAGCACCTCGGTCACCACTTGGCCGATGCGCGTCGCGGCCTGCGCCTGCCCGTAGGCAAGCTTGCCGAACAGCACGTTGTCCTGCAGCGAGGCGGCGGTGTTGTAGCGCTCGGAATCGAAGAACTCGATGCCGCGGCGGAGATCGTCGGGCAGCCCGGATGCGAACGCGGCGCGCGCCTCGACGATGCGCTGCTGCAGGTCCTCGTCGACCAGCCCCAGTCGGTGACGGGCGAGGATCAGCTTGAAGGGGAGCGAGAGGAGCCGCTGGCGATCCTCGGGCTTCATCTTCGCCGGCGCCTCGCGGCCGACACGGCCGAGAAGCGCCTGGAACTCCGGCAAGTCGTCGGCGGAGATGAAGCTGAACTGCTCGAAGAACGGATTGTCCGGCGGCAGGTCGGCGAACAGCTCGACCATGGTCTCGGCCACGCGCCGGCCGGTCTCGACCAGCGTGTCGCTGAGCAGCATGCCGTCGAGCACACCCATCACGTAAGGATGCTCGGCTAGGCGATCGAGGTCGAAGGCGCCGCCGATCGGCGTGCCGAACACGAGATTCTCGGCCAGCGTCGCGTTGGTGTTGTACTTCGAGCGATCGAAGGACTCGATCAGATGGGCGAGGTTCGCCTGCTGCAGCCGGTCGCGCAGGCTGCGGCGCGCCGCCAGCAGCGCCTCGGCGATGTCGGGCCGGCGCTTGGAGTCGACGGTGCCGCGGAGCCCCAGGTGATAGACGTCGGTCTCGAGGTCGACGCGGTCGAGGACCTGGCAGAGGCGCGCATGCACGCCGAGCCTGTCGGCGGTCCCCATCTCCTTGAGGTCGACCCAGTCGGCGCGCGGGTCGTCGATGGTGTTGCCGGCGAACTCGGCCTCCCTCCGCCGGCGCGCCGCCTTTGCCGCCTCGTCGCCCTCGTAGGACGGCGTCGTCATCGGCTGGTGCATGACGCCGAACAGCAGGTTGTCGCGCAGCGACGAGGAGAAGACGTAGGCCTGCGGCCCGACATAGCCGATCCTGCGGCCGACCACCGATGCCGGCAGCGCCAGCAGATCGCGTCCGCCGATCTGGATCTGGCCCGAGGTCGGCAGCACCAGCCGTGCCAGCAGCATGGCGAGCTGGTCCTTGCCCTGCCCCTCCGGCCCGACCACCGCGAGCTTGAGGCGATCGATGGGCAGCTGCAGCGAGACCGCCTCGAGCACCGCCTTGCCGTCGTCCTCCACCAGCGTGAGCCCGGAGGTATGCAGCGTGCCCTCGATGCGCTCGACCGTCTCCGCATCGGGTGCCACCAGCGCTTCGTCGAGCATGCCCTCCGGATGGAACTGCTCGACGATCTGCTCGTACTTGATCCGGTTGTCTTCCTTCTGCTGGT
>CAZZLX010000172.1:0-7398 GCA_964655235.1 uncultured Rhizobium sp. | reverse complement strand
GGCAAGGACGCGGCGGGCGCCCTCGCCGCCTCGATGTTCGAGACCCTCGGCGAAGCGTAAGCCCCGTCGAACCTTAAGCCTGGGCGAAGCCTGAAGCCCGCTCTATGGTCCGGCCATGTCCCGACCCGTGCTCCTTGTCGGCTGCGGCAAGATGGGTGGCGCCATGCTCGAAGGCTGGCTCGCCCGCTCCCTCCTTTCCGATGGCGTCCATCTGGTCGAGCCGAATGCCGACGCGACCGCGGCCTTCAGGGGCAAGCCCGGCGTCTCGTGCCATGGCGGCCTCGACGGGCTTCCGGCCGACCTCGAGCCGGAGATCGTCGTGCTGGCGGTCAAGCCGCAGACGACGCCTGACGTCCTGCCCAAGCTCGCGCGATTCAAGTCGGCGACCTTCCTCTCGATCATGGCCGGCAAGAAGATCGCCGGTCTTTCCTCGGCGCTCGGCGGGGCGGCCGTCGTCCGCTCGATGCCGAACACGCCGTCGGCGGTCGGCCGCGGCATGACCGTCGCGGTCGCCGGACCCGGCGTCACCGCGGCCGCGCGCCAGCGCTGCGACGATCTTCTCGCCGCGGTCGGCGAGGTCGCCTGGGTCGAGGACGAGAGGCTGATCGATCCGGTGACGGCCGTCTCCGGCGGCGGCCCGGCCTACGTGTTCCTCCTGATCGAGGCGCTGGCGGCCGCCGGCGAGAAGGCGGGCCTGCCGGCCGATCTCGCGATGCGTCTCGCGCGCGTCACGGTCTCGGGCTCGGGCGAGCTCGCCCGGCTTTCCTCCGAGCCTGCGGCGCAGCTCCGGAAGAACGTGACCAGCCCGGGCGGCACGACGCTGGAAGCGCTCAAGGTGCTGATGGCCGACGACGGCATCCAGCCCGTCTTCGACCGCGCCATCGCCGCGGCGACCCGCCGCGCCGGCGAACTCGGCAGCTAGCGGGCGAGTTTCGCCGCAAGATTTCCTCGGCGCGCGTACTGAACGGCCGTCTTCCGCACAGCAGATCGACGATGCGGTAACCTTAGCCCTTGCCGACGAGCCTCTTGAGCTTCGACGCATTGACGCCCGGTGTCTCGTCGTGGATGTCGAGCGTGCTGCGGAGCCGCCCGTCGTCGCCGACCAGGAAAACCGAGGCGGTGTGGTCGATCGTGTAGTCTCGGCCCGGGAGCGGAACCTTGCGCACGTAGATCCCCCACCGGTCGGCCATCGCCTTGAGCCCGACGGTGGTGCCGGTCAGGCCGACGATGCGGCTGTCGAAGGCGGCGACATAGTCCTTCAAGACGTCCGGCGTGTCTCGCTCCGGATCGACCGAGACGAAGACGACGCGCAGCGGCGCGGCCGCCGGCCCGAGCTCGGCGAGATGCTGCGAAATCCATGCGAGCGTCGTCGGACAGACGTCGGGGCAATGGGTGAAGCCGAAAAACAGCAGATAGGACCGTCCGGCTAGGTCATGGTTGGAGAATGGTCGGCCATCGTGGTCGATCAGCTCGAATGGCGGCGCGACTGCCGCCGGAAGGCCGAGCTTCTGGGGAACATGACCGCCGGTGAACCGACCGACGAGGTCGGGCGCGAGCCAGAGCGCTGTCGCGGCGGAGATCCAAAGGAGGACTCCGATCCAGGCCAGTGCGCGGACGTGTCGAAGCCATCGGCGGGGCGGCTGGGTCATCGTGGCGGCACCCGGCCGATCAGCAGCCGGCGGATCGTCGGCGGCCGCTCCTCCTTGGGGAGAAATCCGTCAGGCGCGGCGAGCCATTTCCTGGCGAAGGCCATGAGCCCTTCGGGGATCGCGTCCGGCTCGATGTCCCCGAACAGCCAGGACCAGCGATCGTGACCGGCGATCGACATGCGGCAACGTCGGTCGCAATTGCCGAGGCAGGGATAGGCGGCCACCTTCAGCACCCGCGCCAAACCCGCTTCCTCGACGATGGCGTCAAGACCGATCTTCAGGTCGGCGCCGCCGGGGCCGGTCTCTCGCTTCGACCGATCGGGATGGGTGCATCCCGTGCAGACATGGATCGTACCGGTCATGCATGCATCTCCGTCGACAATGCCCGAAGCGGAACGACGAGCGGCTTTCGATCGGGGCCGGGCTGGATCGCCGCTTCGATGGCGAAGACGCTCTTAAGCGACTCGGCGGTAAGCACGTCGGCGGGAATCCCTTTAGCGACGAGCCGGCCGCGGTTCATCAGGACCAGCCGGTCGGCGAAGCGCACCGCCGCGTTGAGGTCGTGGACGACGATGATCGTGGCGAGGCTTCGGGCGCGGGTCAGGCTCCGTACGACCTCGAGGACATGGAACTGGTAGCGGATGTCGAGGGCACTGATCGGCTCGTCGAGGAGCAGGATCGAAGGTGCCGACGCCAGCGCCTGGGCGAGGAAGGCGAGCTGCCGCTGCCCGCCGCTGAGCTCGCCGAGATATCTGGGCGCAAGGGATCCGATGCCGAGCTCGTCGAGGACGGACTGGACCGCGTCGAGATCGTCCTTGCCGACGCGAAGACCCAGGCGTCCCAGCCGGCCAAGCAGCACGACCTCGAGCACGGTCAGCGCCGCCTTCGATCCTATTTCCTGCGGCATGTAGCCGATGCGCGCCGGGCGTTCGGGGCGGCCGCCGAACAGAATCTCGCCGGAGGCCGGCACCAGTCCGGCGATCGCCTTGACCAGCGAGGACTTGCCGGAGCCGTTGGGGCCGACGACGGCGAGGACCGTACCCGGCTCGACTTCGGCGGAGGCCCCGGCGACGGCGAAGGTGTTGCCGTAGCGGACGACCAGGCTGCGGGCCTCGATCCTCACCAGTAGCTCCTCTGCTTGGACAGGATCAGCCAGACGAAGAACGGCACGCCGATCAGCGCCGTCACGATCCCGATCGGGAAGATCGCGCCAGGAACGATCGTCTTGCTGGCGATGGAGGACACCGAAAGCAACAGCGCGCCGAGCAGAGCGGACGCAGGCAGGAAGACGCGCTGGTCTTCGCCGACCAGCATGCGCGCGATGTGCGGCGCGACCAGGCCGATGAAGCCGATGGTGCCGACGAAGGCGACGGCGACGCCGGTGAGCGCCGAGATCACGAGGAACGCGCGCAGTCGAAGCGCACGGACGTCGACGCCCAGACCGCGTGCGCGATCGTCGCCGAGCTTGAGCGCGGTCAGCCGCCAGGTGTCGATGGCGAGCAGAGGAGCCGCGCCCACGAGCACGGAAAGGATGATCCAGAGCTTGCCCCAGCTCGACTTCAGCAGGCTGCCGAACAGCCAGAAGACGATCTGCTGCAAGGCCTCGGGCGAGGCGACGAACTGCAGCAGCGAGAGCAGGGCCTGGAACAGGAAGAGAAGGGCGATGCCGGCCAGCACGAGCATCTCGGGCGAGGCGCCACGGAAGCGACCGATCAGGTAGACGGCGGAGCAGGCGATGCCGGCGAACAGGAAGGCGCTGATCGGGATCGCGTACTCCTCCGGCACCGGAATGAAGACGCCGAAGACGATGACCAGCGCCGCGCCGAAGCCGGCGCCGGCGGAAATGCCGAGCGTGTAGCTCGACGCCAGCGGGTTGTTGAGAATCGTCTGCATGATCGCGCCGGAAAGCCCGAGCGCGGCACCGACGACGAGCGCCACCAGCGCCACCGGCAGGCGGATCGTCCAGACGATGGCGTCGACCGTCCGGTCCTGGGCGAGGCCGAATGCGGACCTCGCCACGGCGTCGACCGCAAGGAAGGCGGGGCCGGTCACGATGTCGAACAGCGCGCTGACGACAATCGCGGCGAGGGCGACGACCAGCACCGCCGCGCGGCGCGCGGCGATGCGGTCGTAGGCGGCGGCGACGCCGACGGATGTGCTCACGGCTTGAGCGGCAGCATCCAGGTGCCGCTATAGGCGACCGGGAGGTACTTCTGGTGATACTCGCGGAACGAGCGCTCGGGGTCGACGTCGCGGAACGCATCGGGATAGAGCCGCTGGCCGATGTACTCCATGGCGACGAAGTCGAAGAGCGTGCGCGCGAGACCGTGCTCGATCGCGTTCACGTTGCCCGACTTCACCGCCTTGAGATCCGCCCAGCCGGCGCGCGCCGCGTAGGGCGCGAGCGACGAGCGGGTGATTTCCGGGGTCGCGTCGTATCCGGTCTTCACCGCCTTGGGACGGTTCACCCAGGAAGAGCCGGCGATGAGGATCACGTCGGGATTGGCGGCGATCACCGACTCCGGATTGAGCGGTCCCCACGGCCCGGGAATCTTCCCGGTGGCGATGTTCTCGGCCCCCATCAGGTCGAGGATCTTCCCCCACATCGTGCCGTTGTAGGTGTTGCCGATGGTGTCGGAGCCGGCCTGTCCGAGCTCGACATAGACCTTGGGCTTCGTCGATGCCTGGGCCTTGGCCACCCGTGCCATCACGTCGCGATACCGGCTCTCGTAGAGCGTGGCGAGCTCCTCGGCGCGCGCTTCTTGCCCCATGACCTTGCCGAGCGCCCGGGTGGACGCGACGTGCCGCTCCAGAAGCTGGGCGTTGTAGTCGATCACCACCATCGGGATGCCGGCGGCCTCGATCTTCGCGGCACCGTCCTTGAGCGAGTTGTAGGTCCATTCCGCGACGAGGAAGACGTCCGGCCTCAGGCCGATCAGCTTCTCGACCGAGAAGGTGTTCTCGTCCGAGTTTCCGATGTCCGGCATGTCGGCGAGGTTCGGGATCACTGCCTTGTACCGGGCGAAGATGGCCGGCCTCCAGCCCTCCCAGGGCCCGCGCGATATGCCGACGACCTTCTTCCAGCTGTCGACGCCTGCGACGGCGGTGAACTCCTCGAAGTTGAAGTTCACGACGACGCGGCTGACCGGCGTGTTGATGACGACTTTGCGCCCGAGCGCGTCGACGACTTCGGTCTGGGCGGCGAAGGCGCCGAGGGTGTGGAGCGAGATTGCGGCGGCCGAGACAGCCGCCACGAAGAGCCTGCGGATCATCTGTATCTCCGTGAAAAGAGAATTGGGGCTAGTGCTTCATCTGGGTCGAGGCCGGTGGCATCCCGGCACCTTCGCCGCGCTGCACGGCGACCTCGATCGTCGCCGTTCCCGCTTTTTCGAAAGTCATCGTCAGGGGAATCGTCTTGCCGGCGGCGAGCGGGGCCTTGAGTCCGAGCAGCATCACGTGGAACCCGCCCGGCTTGAGTTCGACGGTCTTGCCGGGCTCGATGTCGATCGCCGCCACGGGACGCATCCTCATGACGTTTCCCTGGGTGACGATGGAGTGGAGCTCCACCTTCGCCGAGGCAGGCGACTGGGCGGAGACCAGCCGATCCGCGCTCTGTCCGTGATTGACGATCGTCAGGTAGGCGGCGCCGTTCGGCGTGCGCCCGGCCGTAGGTCTGGACCAGGCGTCGGCGATCTCGAGCATGCCGACCCGAACTTCGCCCGCATGGGCGACGGACGGCAGGAGCAGCAGGGAAAGAATCGCGAGGATACGCATTCTGAACAAGGGAACCTCCGATGAGCGGCGTTCGCGGGGCGAACGGCGCCGAAGCGGGCGATGGAAGAGGATCGCGGCGCCGCGCGGGCATGGCACTCGATGCGGCCGTGTAGAGGCCGCATCGACGCGGCCGGCTACGGCAGGATCAGGTCAGGAAGAGCAGAAGCCCCGTGCGGGGCGCGCGGCTCAGGCGGCGGCCGGTGGGGCGCGTGGGCTCTGCGGAAGCTGCCGGCGGACCTGGAGCGGAGGCTCCGCCGCGGGCGGAACCGTCGGTGCGGCGGAGTCCGAGCGAACCGCGACCTCTCCGACCGTGGTCGGCAGGTAGGTTGCGGCGATCTGCGTATGGCGACAGATCTGGCAGTGCGACGAGGCGAGATCCGACTTGTGGTGGCGGGAATCCGGATCGGAAGAACCTGGAGCCGCGCTTTCGCTGTTGATCGCTTCGGCCGAGCACAGGACCTGGAGATCGGTGATCAGGTCGTGATCGGCCGCCTGCGCGCGGGGCACATGGAACGAGACGAGAAGCGCCTGAAACAGGAAGGCCGCCAGGGCCAGCGTCGCGATCCGCGACCGGCTCCTCCAGCGACGCAACCCGCGCAGCGCCCCAGTTCGCATGTAGGCCTCCGGCAGTCAGGTTAGCCGCTGGGCTATCCAAAGTCATGAATGGTTCGACGCGTTCGCTGGTCCAGTTTGTCGCAGCGGCGGAAACCTTCCGCTCCCGATGAACCGTTGCCGCATTCGAGGCTGCTGGCTAGCATTGCCGTCTCGCCTCAGGAGACGACGGGAAGTGATGCTCAAGCTCAGCATGCTGAAGCCCAGCCCGAACAGCATGACGGTGCGGATGTTCCTGCGCGCCTCGGGACTGCCTTACGAAGAGGCGGACGTCTGGGGGCACACGCGCTCGCCCGAGTTCCTGGCGAAGTGCCCGGCGCACATGACGCCACTGCTCGAGAGCGCCGACCTGCCGAGGCAGGCGCTGTGGGAGAGCTGCGCTATCGTGCAGTATCTCTGCAACAAGCACGGGCTCACGAAGTTCTATCCGACCGATCCGGCGAAGCGCGCGATGATCGACAGCGCGATGTTCTATCATACGGGCACGCTCTACCCGCTGATCTCGCGCGCCACGTATCCGGCGCTGGGCTTCCCGGCATATCCGGGCGAGGTCGGCGCCAGCGACGCCTCGCCCGAGGACAAGGCGAAGGCGCAGAAGCAGGCCATCGACGCGATCGCCGAGCCACTGAACGTCTTCAAGGTCTTCTATCTCGGCGACAACAAGTTCATCGGCGGCGACACGCCCTCCATCGCCGACATGCGCGTCGCCTCCACGCTCGAGTTCCTGGCCGCCATCGACTATCCGCTGCCGGCCTGGACCAAGGCCTACATCGCCGACATGGAGTCGGCGCTGGGGCAGGCTTACCTGGAGCCCGCGGGCGACGTCCGGGGTTATGTCAGTTACGCGAAGTCGCAGAAGAAGTGACCTGACCGGGAGGCGCCGATGATCAAGGGCCTTCACCACAGCGCTTATCGTTGCCGGGACTCGGAAGAGACCCGGGCGTTCTACGAGGGCTTCCTGGGCCTCCCCTTGAGCGGCGCGCTCGAGATCAAGGAGACCAAGAGCGGCCGCGCGACCAAGGTGCTGCACACCTTCTATCGCCTCGACGACGGCTCGTTCCTGGCATTCTTCGAGGCGCCGGACATGGGCTTCGACTTCAAGCCGCAGCACGACTTCGACCTGCACATCGCGCTCGAGGTCGCGCCCGAGGTGCTGAAGCCGATGATGGAGAGGGGCAAGGCCGCCGGCATCGAGACGCGCGGCATCTCCGACCACCGCTTCATCGACTCGATCTATTTCCGCGATCCGAACGGCTACGTGGTCGAACTGACCGCGAAGCGCGAGGGTCACGACGCCGAGATGACGCCGGGCAACGCGAAATCGCGCGACATCCTCACGCGCTGGACCAAAGAGAAGCAGGCG
>CAZZLX010000171.1:0-7399 GCA_964655235.1 uncultured Rhizobium sp. | reverse complement strand
CATCGCCGCGCCGCCTACGGCGAGGCCGACGGTTACGAGGGCCTGTCGATCAAGCCGGTGCCGCTCGATGCCGAGAGCTGCCCGGATGACGCGCTGGTCGCGGCGTCCCGTCGCGCCTGGGACGAGGCGCTTCGCCTCGGTGAGATGCATGGCTACCGCAACGCGCAGGCGAGCGTGGTTGCGCCGACCGGCACGATCGGCCTGGTCATGGATTGCGACACCACCGGCATCGAGCCCGACTTCGCGCTGGTGAAGTTCAAGAAGCTCGCCGGCGGCGGGTACTTCAAGATCATCAACCGCCTGGTGCCCGACGCGCTCCGCACGCTTGGATATCCCGAGGAGCAGATCGAGGAGATCGTCGCCTACGCCGTCGGTCACGGCACGCTGAAGAACGCGCCCGGCATCGACCACGCGGCACTCCGCGCCAAGGGCTTCACCGCCGATGCGCTGACCGCGATCGAAGCCGGCCTCGCTTCCGCCTTCGACATCAAGTTCGCCTTCAACAAGTGGACGCTCGGCGAGGAGTTCTGCAAGAACGGCCTCAAGATCCCGGCCGAGAAGCTGGATGAGGCGGGCTTCGACCTGCTCGCATATCTGGGCTTCTCGCGCTCCGACATCGAGGCCGCCAACACCTATTGCTGCGGCGCCATGACGGTCGAGGGCGCGCCGTACCTCAAGGCCGAGCACCTGGCGGTGTTCGACTGCGCCAACCCGTGCGGCCGGATCGGCACGCGGGCGCTCTCTGTCGAGAGCCACATCCGGATGATGGCTGCCTCGCAGCCCTTCATCTCGGGCGCGATCTCCAAGACCATCAACATGCCGAACCTGGCGACGGTCGAGGACTGCAAGAACGCCTACATGCTGTCGTGGCGTCTCGGCCTCAAGGCCAACGCGCTCTACCGCGACGGCTCGAAGCTCTCGCAGCCGCTCTCTGCGGCGCTGATCGACGACGAGGAGGCGATGGAAGAGATCGCCGATGCCGCGCCGGTCGCGAAGGCGCCGATCATCGCCGAGAAGATCGTCGAGCGCATCGTCGAGCGCGTGGCCTCGCGCCAGCGCCTGCCGCAGCGCCGGAAGGGCTACACCCAGAAGGCCTCGGTCGGCGGACACAAGGTCTATCTCCGCACCGGCGAGTACGACGACGGCAAGGTCGGCGAGATCTTCATCGACATGCACAAGGAAGGGGCGGCGCTGCGCTCCTGGGTGAACAACTTCGCGATCGCGATCTCGATCGGCCTGCAGTACGGCGTGCCGCTCGAGGAGTTCGTGGAGGCCTTCACCTTCACCCGCTTCGAGCCGTCGGGTCCGGTCGAGGGCAACGAGGCGATCAAGATGTCGACCTCGATCCTCGACTACGTCTTCCGCGAGCTGGCGATTAGCTACCTCGACCGTACCGACCTGGCCCACGTGCAGCCGGACGACCTGCTGCCGGGCGCCATGGGCTCGGGCGAGCACGAGAGCGCACTGCCGAAGCCGACGGCCCTGCCGGTCGACAAGCTGAGCCGTGGCTTCGTCCGCACCAACCTCGTCGTCTTCCGCGGCCGCCAGACTGCGGCGGAAACCCCGCCGGTCGTGCACGGCCATGCCGCGACGGCGCAGGCGACCGGCACGGACGGCATGGCGTTGAGCTACGCCACCACCACGACCACCACGACGCTTACGGTCGAGCCCGAGGTCATGGCTGCGGCCGATGCCAAGCAGGCGCGCCGCCGCGAGGCCAAGCTCAAGGGCTACGAGGGCGACTCCTGCGGCGAATGCGGCAACTTCACGCTGGTCCGCAACGGCACCTGCCTCAAGTGCGACAGCTGCGGGTCGACGACCGGCTGCAGCTGACCCGAAAGGGCGGTTTAGTTAACGAAAGCGCGGCCTTCTGGCCGCGCTTTTTGTTTTCCGCGCGCGTGATCTTTGCGTCTCGGCGGTAATGAGCTAGGTTCGGCGCGACACACCGTCTACGCGTGGGCGCTGGAGGCTCAATCTATCTCCGCGCGTCCCTTGGAGATGCCGCGACACCGCCATGGCCAGTGACTATCTCGACGGAAAGCGCCGCTCGCTCGAACAGGCCGCTCTCACCAACGTCGTCGCCGCCAACGCCATCAACCGGGACGCGATCATCGAATTCCTGGATCAGTTCGAGATGCCGAACGCGATCACGGTGCTTCGCCGCGAGCCCAAGGACAACGCAATCCTGTTCGCGAACCTCGCCTTCACCAAGCACTACATGGGGAGCCGGCCGCAGCTTCTCCTCTCGACCGCGATCGATTTCGTCTGCCGGCGCATGGCGGTGGTGGAGTATGTGCGGCGGTTCATCGACCGGCTGTTCGCCGACGGCCGCAGCGCCGGGCGAATCTCGACCTACACCAGCGACCGCCGCCGCTATCTCACCAACGTGACCTCGTACCGCTTCCGCGGCTTCGACAACGACGACTACGCGCTGTCGTTCATCGAGCCCCTGCGCGAGGTGACGCGGCGGCGCCGGAGAGGATAGGGGAAGAGGCTAGGCCTTCTCCAGGTGGAGATGGCAGCAGCCTGACTTGCCCTCGGTCCAGGTGTCGGCCGAGAACCTGATGCCGCGATTCTCGAACACGCCGTTGTCGAAATGGCCGGCGATCTTGCAGATCGTCGCCATGTCGGCGGCCGGCAGCCCCGATTCCTCCCAGGCCTCCTTGAGCGGGCAGACTTGCACGTGGATGTGCATGCCGCCCTTGTCGTCGCGGTTCACCTTGGTCGGGAAGAGGCGGCCGTCGGCCGGGGAGACGTCGAGGAAGCGCTGGCCGATCGCGACCGGATCGGCCGGCGTGTCGCGGAAGAGAGCGTCGCCCGCGGCTTCGCCGCGCCGCCGGATCGCGCGCGCGAGCAGCGCCTTCGCCCGCTCCGCACCCAGCTCGGTGCGGAGCTCGTCGTAGATCGCCCAGTAGATCAGGGCGCGGTTCTTGAACGCGTCCTTGAGCTCGCGCTCGAGCTGCTCGGCATTGCGAAGCGTCAACGCAGGTCGCCCTCTTCCTTCAGCAGCTTCAGCGTCGCGCGGAAGGCGGCGGCGGTGCGCTCGAGGTCGGCGTCGGTATGGACCGCCGACATGATGCCGCCGGGGCCGCCGTTGACGTCGACGCCGTTGACGAACATGGCGAGCCGCACCTTGTGGCTGATGTTGGCGCTCCACGCGCCCTTCAGCTCCTCGGGATCCGTGTTCAACGGATCGAAGGTCTTCGGCGTGATGTCGCGGCGCTTAGGATTGGTGAAGATGTGGAAGCCGGCATAGGTGCCGTAGGCCGCCCACGGTACGTTCTCGGCCGTGATCGCGTCGTTGAGCAGGCCGCGCAGCTTCTCGGCGGAGGCGTTGGCGCGCTTGTTGGCGTCGGTGGTCTTGAGGATCGTCAGCGCCGCGATGCCGGCTGCGGCCGAGATCGGGTTGGCGTTGTAGGTGCCCGGATGCTGGATCTTCTCGACACCCTTGGCCTTGGTCTCGGCGAAGTCGAGCAGGCCCATGATGTCCTTGCGGCCGACGATGGCGCCGCCCGGGAGCCCGCCGGCGACGATCTTGGCGAGCGAGGTCATGTCCGGAATGATGCCGAGCTCGGCCTGGGCGCCGCCGGGAGAGACGCGGAAGCCGGTCATCACCTCGTCGAAGATCAGGACGATGTTCTTCTCCTTGGTGATCTTCCTAAGGAAGGTCAGGAAGGAGGGCTTCACCGGCACGCGGCCGAAGCTGGCGCCGGTCGGCTCGATGATGACGGCGGCGCTGTCCGGATTGGCCTCGATCGCCTTCCGGGTGCCGGCCTCGTCGTTGGTGTCGGCAAGCACGACCGCGTCGGAGACGCCCTTGACCACGCCCGCCGTCGGCGAGCCGTCGAAGTGGTTGGCCATGCCCGAGGTCATGTGGTCGTGCCAGCCGTGGAAGTGCATCTTGGAGCGGAGCACCTTGGAGCGGCCGGTGAAGGCGCGGGCGAGGCGCAGCCCCATCAGGGTGGCCTCGGTGCCCGACGAGGTGAAGCGCACGCGCTCGGCCGACGGCACCATCTCGTGGATCAGCTGCGCCCAGCGGACCTCGAGCGGATGGCTGGCGCCGAAATGGCTGCCCTTCGCCGTCTGCTCCTGCACCGCCTTGGTCACCTCGGGGTGGTTGTGGCCGAGGATAAGGGCGCCGTGGCCGCCGAAGTAGTCGATGTAGTCGTTCCCGTCGACGTCCCACTTGTGTGAGCCCTGGGCCCGCTCGACGTAGAGCGAATAGGGCTCGAGATAGCGCGAATCATGGGTGAGGCCGGAGGGGAAGAGGTCGGCCGCCTGCCGGGCCAGCTTCTCCGAGCCCGGGGTCTTTTCCCGGTACTTCGAGACGATCAGGGAATTGCTGAGCCACTGTGCCGGGGCCTGGTCGGGCATCGCCCACTCCGTTCAAGTCAGGGGAGGTTTCGTATCGGAAATATCGCGAAGTCGGGTCCGAGGCTAGTGCTATCGGGGGTTCAAGGCAACATTCCGGGGCGGCCGCGCGTGTCACGGGCGATTGTTCCGCGGCCCTTTCGCCCTTATATGTACCTCGCACGGTGGCCGTACCGGCCGCATTCCCAGACCATTCAACCGACCGACCGCCCTCGCCGGCGTGCGTGGCGGCGCGAGATCAAGGAAACATGAGCGGATTCAGAGAGACGAGCTTCGGCGATCGATTGAAGACGGCGAACGAGGCGAAGAAGAAGGCCCTTGAGAAGTTCAAGGCGCAGGCGGAGTCGCCAGAGGCGGCCGCCCGTCGGGCCGAGCGCGAGGCCATCCATGCCGCGCGCGAGGTGCGCGAGGCCGAGCGGAAGGCCGCTCGCGAAGCGGAGGCCGCCCGGAAGGAAGCCGAGGCGAAGGCCGCCGAAGCCGAGCGCTGGGCCCGGGAAGCGGCCGAGAAGGAAGCCGAAGAGGCGCGCCAGAAGGCGGCCCGCGACGCGCGCTACGCGGCGCGCAAGGCAGCAAAGGCCCAGAAGAAGAAGTAGTGGCCGCCGCGCCGACGGGCGACCTCGCGGGTCTGGATTGCCAGGCCTGCGGCGCCTGTTGCGCCTATTCGCGCGAGTGGCCCAGGCTCACGCTCGAAGACGACGAGACGATCGCGCGCATCCCGCCCGAGCTGCTCGACGATGCGGCAGGGCGGATGCGCTGCGAGGGCGACCGGTGCTCGGCACTGGTCGGCGAAATTGGCGTCTCCACCTCCTGCGGCATCTATGAGGTCAGGCCCGAAGTGTGCCGGGCCTGCCTGCCGGGCGACGAGGAGTGCCTGACCGCCCGCCGTCACTACGGGCTCGCGTAAAATCGTACGCGCGGCCCGCGAGCGCCTATAACCCCTGAGACGTCATCGCTTCGCGCCCATGCGAAGCGCATCAGGGGAGAGCGAGATGGCCAAAGGCCAGCAGCGCAACAACCGCGAAGCGAAGAAGCCGAAGCAGAACAAGGTCAAGACCGTGGCCGCCGCGTCGCCGTTCCCGGCCTCGAAGGGCAAGCCCGCCGGCAAGAAATAAGTCGTCGAGGGCGCGGGGGCTGCTCAGCTCCCGCCCTTCAGCCATCCCGGCCGCTCATAGGCCGGATCAGGATACGTATAGAAGCCCTTGCCGGTGGCGACGCCCAGCTCGCCGCGCGCGACCTTGTCGTAGAGGGCCTGCGGCGGCCGGTCGCTCTCCTCGCCGGTGAATTCGAAATAGCGCTCCTCGATCTTCAGCACGGTGGCGAGCCCAATCTGGTCCATGAGCCCGAACGGGCCGTAGGGCATGCCGAAGGTCAGCATCCAGGCACGGTCGATGTCCTCGGGCGTGCCGGCGCCGCGTCCCCATTGCTGCAGCGTCTCTTTCTTGATCGCGCGCCAGAGGCGGTTGAAGGAGTAACCCATCTGCTCGGCACGGGTCAGGATCGGGATCATGTCGATCGCTTTGGCCCAGTCGAGCGCAAAGACGATCGTCTCCGGTGCGGTCCTCGACCCGCCCATGATCTCGACCAGCCCCTGGGACCGCGGATCAGTGAAGTTCATGTTGAAGAACTTCTCCGGCCGGCCCGACGCGTCGGCGAGCGGCGAGCACAGCAGCGACGAGGTGTTGGAACCCATGTAGGCGTCAGCCGTCAGGCGTCGGCCGATATCTGCATGGACCCTCTGTTTCAGCGCCAGGTCCTCCGGAACGTTCTCGAAGGCGAGCTGTGCACCATCGAGCGCGCGGTCGAGGTCGGTGGTGAACGTGAGAGAGCTCACCAGGCGTCGACGCTCCTCTCCGTCGCTCCATCCGTGGATCGCGCCGAGCGCCGCCTCCAGGACCGTCGCCGAGGTATCGAAGGCGCGGGTCGGCATGCCGATGCGGGCGCAGGCCCAGGCGACCTTGGCGCCCATCACGCCGCAGCCGACGATCGCGACCGGCCGCGCCGGATCGAATTTCGGGAAGACCATGGAAGACGTGACCTCGCTCTGACTTCGGTGCGAGTGTGCCGCCATTCGACCGAAGGGCAAAGAGAATGGATCGCGCCGCGCAGCTCGTGAAGGACGCGCTCGTCTGGGACAATGTCTGGCCGCTGGAGCCCTGGGCCGGCAACGACTGGGACAAGCTAAAGGTCTTCGCCGATGCCGGCTGGAGCCTGCTGTCGCTGACCATCGCCGGCGACGACCAGAATCTCGGCCAGGCCTTCGCTCGCGTGGCGTCCGCGCACAAGCGCATCCTTGCCGACCCGTCCCTGGTGCTGGTCGAGAAGGCCGACGACGTGCTGTCCGCCAAGGCTGACGGCAAGCTTGCGGTCACGCTGCATTTCGAAGGCACGAACTGCTTCGAGCGCGACCTGAGCGTCATCGAGCCGTTCTTCCGTCTCGGCGTGCGGCACACGTTGCTCGCCTTCAACGTCTCGAACTCGGCCGGCGGCGGCTGCGCCGAGTCATCCGATGGCGGCCTCACCAAGTGGGGCCGGAGCCTGATCGCCGAGATGGAGCGGGTTGGCATGATGCTGGACCTGAGCCATGTCGGCGCCCGCACCAGCCTGGAGGCGATGGACGCCTCGACGCGCCCGGTGCTGTTCACGCATTCGAATGCGGCCGGGGTGCATCCGCATTACCGCAACCTCACCGACGAGCAGATCAGGGCCTGTGCCGTGACCGGCGGCCTCATCGGCATCTCGGGATCGAGCGACTATCTCGGCGACTTGAAGGCCTCCGCCGAGGCGCTGTTCCGCCACGTCGACCATGTGGTGCAACTCGTCGGCATCGACCATGTGGGCCTCGGCCTCGACATCGTCTTCGACGCCGAGGCGGTGACGAACTTCGCGCGATCCCGGGCCGACGAATGGCCGCAGGCCAAGGACCCGGCGTGGCCGGGCTTCCGGTATGCGCAGCCGGCCCAGCTCGTCGACCTCTTTGCGCACATGCTTGACCGCGGGTACGCGGACGAGGACGTGACGAAGTTCCTCG
>CAZZLX010000170.1:0-7406 GCA_964655235.1 uncultured Rhizobium sp. | reverse complement strand
GCGGTCGACGCCGGCAAGGACCCTAAGAAGCCGTCGCTGCTGTTCGCCGACGTCGCCGACAATCCGGGCGGCGGCGGGCGCGGCAACACCGCATGGATTTTGGAGGCGTTCCACAAGGCTGGTGCCGAAGGCGTGCTGCTCGGCATCTTCAACGATCCGGCCCTCGCCGAGGAGGCGCATGCGAAGGGCAAGGGGGCCGCTTTCACCGCGCGCTTCAACCGCGACGAGACCGACCAGTTCTCGAAGCCCTTCACCGCCGAGGCGACGGTCGAGGCGATCCACGACGGCGACGTCGTCGGCCGCCGCGGCGTCGTCGCCGGGCGCAAGCTCCACTACGGCAAGACCGCGCTTCTCAAGGTCGGCGGCATAAAGGTCGTCGTGATCTCCATCCGCCAGCAGTGCTGCGACCCTATCGCCTTCGAGATGTTCGGCCTCGATATCGCCAAGGCGCGCTCGGTTATCGTCAAGTCGCGCGGACATTTCCGCGCCGGGTTCGACGAGTTCTTCCCCGACGATCGCATCATCGAGGTCGACGTGCCCGGCCTCACCACGCCGGTGCTCTCGCGCGTGCCGTACAAGCATGTGCCACGACCGATCTTCCCGCTCGATCCCGATGTGAGCTGGACGCCGCCGGCGTGACCTCGCGGCCGCTCATCTCGGCCGACGGCATCACGCGCCAGGGCTGGGTCCTGATTTGGACGCTGTCGGCGGCCCAGCTCGTATCCTGGGGCACGCTGTTCTACGGCTTCTCGCTCTTCATCCTGCCGATGGAGAAGGAGCTGGGATGGTCCAAGACCGACCTCAACGGCGCGCTCTCGGCCGGCATGCTGGTCGCCGCGCTCTTCGCCATGCCGATCGGGCGCTGGATCGACCGCGGCCGCGACCGCGCGGTGCTGACGCTGGGCTCGCTCGCCGGCGGCATCATGCTGCTCGCCTGGGCGGCCGTCTCCGATCTCGTCCTCTTCTACGCGATATGGCTGGTGATCGGCGCCACCTTCGCCGCGACGCTCTACGAGCCGGCCTTCGCCGTGCTGACGACCAGGCTCGGCCCCCAGTACAAGCGCGGCATCACCTCGATGACCTTGGTCGGCGGCTTCGCCAGCACGGTGTTCATGCCGCTGACTCAGGTGCTTATCGACTGGCTGGGCTGGCGGCCGGCGCTGGTCTTGCTCGGCCTGATCACGCTCGCCGTCTGTGGCGGCATCCACTGGTTCGTCCTGGCGCCGTCCGACAAGCCGCCGCCCCCACCCGCCCCTGCCGACACGGAAGATCGCTCGCCGCTCCGCCGCGCGATCCGCACGCCGGCCTTCTGGGGCCTGCTGGTGTCCCTCTCCAGCTACGGCGCGGCGCAGACCGCGCTCATCTTCCATCTCGTCCCCTATCTCAACGAGATGCGGATGGAGTCCGCGACGATCATCGCGATCCTGGCGATCATCGGCCCGATGCAGGTGGCCGGCCGCATCGTCATCATCGCCTTCGCCAAGAACCTGACCGCCCGGGCGATCGGCAGCGTCTCGCTGCTGGTGCAGCCGCTGATGATGCTGGTCCTGATCCTGCTGCCGCCGACACCGGTCTGGGTGGGACTGGCGATCGCCGTCTACGGCGCGGCCAACGGCATGACGACGATCGTGCGCGGCACCATCGTCCAGGAAGTCCTGGGTCGCGCCGGTTACGGCGTCATCAACGGCGCCCTCAGCTTTCCGGCGACGATCCTCCGGGCCCTGTCGCCGGCGGTGGCGGCGCTCGTCTTCGATCTCGCCGGCGGTTACGACCGCGTGCTCTGGATGATCTTCGCGGTCTATCTCGTCGCCGGCAGCGCCTTCCTCGTCGCCGCCTTCTGGAAGCCGCGCTCCGGGACTTGAACGTCCCGGTCGATTCAGCCACTTCTCAGAGGCGTCACTTCGGAGCTTCGACCATGGCCGACCGTCCGCTGATCGGGATCACGCTCGACTACCAGGAGAAGGGCACCTTCTCCCAGCGCCCGCACTACGCCGTCCGCACCATCTACTTCGCCGCGGTCGAGGCGGCCGGCGGCCTGCCGATCGCGATCCCGCATCTGGCCGACCGCCTGCCCGAGTACATGAAAATGATCGACGGACTGGTGATCCCGGGCGGGACGCACGCGTCGCCCGAATCCTGGTACGTCGACCTGCACGAGCCGCCCCCGTATGAGGAGACGCCGCGCGCCGCCTTCGACATCGCCGTGGTCGAACAGGCGCTGAAACGCGACATGCCCCTGCTCGGCATCTGCGCCGGCATGCAGGAACTCGCCTGCGTCGCCGGCGCCAAGATGACCCGCAACGTCCACAAGCACTACAAGACCGAGATCGACCATCGCCAGGGCAGCACGGCCGACAAGTACGCACATGACGTGACGGTCGAGCCGGGCACGCGCCTCGCCGAGATCGTCGGCGCCGGCAGGATCGAGGTGAACACGGCTCATCAGGAGGCCGTGGTCTCGGTGCCGAAGGACATGACGATCTCCGCCCGCTCGCCGGATGGCGTGATCGAAGCGATCGAGCTGCCGAAGCAGAAGTTCGCGCTCGGTGTCCAGTGGCACCCGGAGTTCTTCCTCCAGGCCGGCAACCCGCATCGCAAGGTGTTCGAGGCTCTCGTCGCCGCCGCGCGGAGCTGACGCGGACGTTCACTCGACTTCGGTTACGACGATTACCTCAAATTACACTGCCGCCGCGCGCGGGAACGGATCAGTTTACGTCCGTTTAACCGCAGCCCCGCATCTTGCGCATACGAGATGCAGGGGAATTTTCGCGTGACGTCATTGCACAACTTCGCTTCGCCGGCGGTCGCCCGAGTCCGCGGCCCCAATCTGCTCGAATGCATCACCGGCCTCGCCAAGGCGCGTCATGACGGCCTCGCGGGCCATGTGACTCGGGTCGGCAAGATGACGACGCTCGTCGGCACGGCTCTGGGCCTGGAGCCGGAATATGCGAGGACCATCGGCGCCGCCGCCGCTCTTCACGATATCGGCAAGATCGCGGTCCCCGATTCCATCCTCTGCAAGCCCGGGCCGCTCGACGCGCCCGAGTGGCAAGTGATCAAGCAGCACAGCAAGGTCGGCCACGATCTTCTGCGCGCTGCCAGGCACCCACTCCTCGACACCGCGGCCGCACTGTCGCTGTTCCATCACGAGTGCTTCGACGGATCGGGCTATCCCAACGGCCTCAAGGGCGAGGCGATTCCCGTGGAGGCGCGGGTCGTGGCGATCTGTGACATCTACGATGCGCTGCGCGAGGTGCGGAGCTATCGCCCCGCCCTCAGCCATGCCCAGGCCTGCGACATCATTCTCAAGGGCGACGGCCGGACCACGCCCGCCAAGTTCGATCCGGCGACGCTCGCCGCCTTCGATCGCGTCAAGGACGACCTCGACCGGATCGTCCAGGTGATGCCGGAAGCGGCCGACTGACTACTTCGACGCCGTCTCGTAGCCAACCTTGAAGGCGCTCATCTCGAAGCCTTTCACCTCGGTGCGGACGGCGGTCGAACGGACCACCTGGAACATGTAGGCCATCGGACCTTCCTGCATGTTCTTGAGCTGGATCTCGCGGTAGAGCGCGCGCCGCTTCTCGGGATCGCGCTCCATCATCGCCTTCTGGCCGAGCTCGTTCATCGCCGGATCCTGCCAGGCCGCGCGCCAGGCCGGATATTGCGCGAGGTTCGCCTCGCGCCGGTTGTCCGGGTTCATGACGTGCCGCGAAACCATGTTGTGCGCGTCGGGATAGCGCACCCCCCAGTTAATCAGCATCATCTGGTACTCGCGGGCACGGGCCTTGGTGAAGACCTGGGCCGGCGCCATCTGCTCGAGCTCCAGCGTCACGCCGGCCTTTGCCGCGTTCGCCTGCACGTGCTGGGCGAGATCCGGATACGGCGTCACGCCCATGACGACCATCTTGCGCTTGAGATCGGCATGGCCCGCCTCCTTCAGCAGCGCCGTCGCCTTGGCGATGTCGAGGCTGAAGGGCTGGCCCTCCTTCGCGTCCAGCGCACCGAAGGCGCCCAAGGGCACCACGCTGGCGCGCGGCACGCCCTGATAAGCCATCACGGTCTTGGCGAGGCCGTCATAGTCGACGAGATAGCGGAAAGCCATACGCACGCGCGGATCGGCGAAGGCCCGGTCGGTCGTGTTGAACATCAGGTGGATGTAGCCATGCATCGCCGTCTGCTCGACACGGACGTCCTTCTTGCCCTCCAGCGCCTTGAGATCGTCGGAGTTCAGGAGGCGCGCGACGTCGATGTCGCCCTTTTCGATCAGCAGCCGCTGGGCGCCCGACTCCGGCACGTGGCGGACGATGACGCGACCGAGCGCCGGTTTCGGTCCGTAATAGACGTCGTTACGCTCGAGCTGGATCGTGTCGTTCGCGGTCCAGCCCCGCACCTTGTACGGACCGACACAGGCGGAATTCGTTTTGAACCAGTTGTTGCCGAGGTCGTCGCCCTTAGCGTTCTTCTCGCCCTCGACGCGGTCGAGGATCATCGAGACGTTGGTCGCGAACGCTCCGTAGAGGAGGAGCTGCACCGGGTAGGGCTCGGGAAGGGTGACTTCCAGCGTCTGCGGACCGGTGGCGCGGAAGCTCGCCTCCGCCGTTTCCTTCCTGAAACCCCATTCGGTCAGGTTGGCGGCGTTGCCGAAGTTGAGCTTGAGCACGCGCTGCATCGACCAGGCGAGGTCGTCGGCGGTCGCAGGCCGGCCGTTCGGGAACCTGAGGTCGGGCCGGAGCTTGAAGGTCAGCGTCTTGCCGTCGGCGGAGACCGACCAGCTCTCCGCCATCTTCGGGCGGAACTCCGACGGGTTCTTGTAGTCGAGGGTGACCAGCGTGTCGCAGACATTGCCCATGATGTCGTTGCCGTTGACCTCGGCGATCTGGGCGGGATCGAGCGTGATGATCGCATCCAGGTTCCACGCCATCACCAGCGCGTCCTTGGGCGTCGCCGCATTGACGGTCGTGGCGACGGCGAGCGCGACAACGGCCGAGGCGGAACCGAGATGCATGGGTGCTCCTCCGGATGGGCGGGCGCGATCTTAGCCTGATTTCCCCCCATCGGCGGAAGGTCGGTCGTCGTAAGGTTAAGCGCATGAGGCGGTTCCTGCTGAAGCTGGTCGCGGTGGTGCTCCTGGCGCCGCTGGTTGTGCTCCTGGCCTACCGCTTCCTGCCGGTGCCGGGAACGCCCCTGATGCTGATCCGCCTCGCCGAGGGCGAACCGCTTCGCTACGACTGGGTCCCGCTCGACTCGATCGCCCCCTCGCTTCCGCGACTGGTGGTCGCGGCCGAGGACAACCTGTTCTGCCGTCACTGGGGCTTCGACGTCGACGCCTTCCAGCGCGAGCTGGAGAAGGCGCTGGAGGGCGAGGAGAGCCGCGGCGCCAGCACGATCAGCATGCAGGTGGCGAAGAACCTGTTCCTGTGGCCAGGCCGCAGCTTCGTGCGCAAGGGGCTGGAGGCCTGGCTCACGCCCTATATCGAGCTCGTGCTGCCGAAGCGGCGGATCATCGAGATCTATCTCAACATCGCCGAGTGGGGGCCGGGCATCTACGGTGCCGAGGCCGCCGCCAGGGCGCATTTCCGGATGCCGGCCGCGCGCTTGAGCGAGGCCCAGGCGGCGCAGATGGCAGCCGTGCTGCCGAGTCCGCGGCGCTGGTCGGCCTCGTCGCCGACGCCCTACATCCAGAACCGCGCCCAGCTCTACCGCCAGCGCGTCGGCCAGCTTGGGCTCACCTATCTAGGCTGCCTTCAGGGCTGACGTTTGAGCCGGTTGATCGCCTCGTCGAGCGCCGAGAGGAAGCGCGACTTGTCCCTGCCCGCCATCGGCTTCGGCCCGCCGGTGATCTCGCCCATGGCACGGAGCTGGCTCATCAGCTCGCGGCTCGCCATCGCCATGCCGATCGAGTCCTTGGTGAAGGGCTTGCCGGTATTGCCGATGACGGTGGCGCCGGATGCCAGCGCCCGCTGCGCCAGAGGAATGTCGGCGGTCACCACGATCGACTTCGGATGCGCCCGCTCGGCGATCCAGTCGTCGGCCGCGTCGAACTTGTCGCCGACGATCGCGCGTTCGATCAGCGGGCTCTGCGGTATCGCCACCAGCTGGCCCGACACCACGAAGACCTTGATGCCGTAGCGCTCGGCGACGCGATAGACCTCGGCCTTGACCGGGCAGGCATCGGCGTCGACGTAGATTTCGATGGTCATCGCCCGAGTGTATCCTCTGCCGACCTGATGAGGATCAAGGACGTGAGCTGGCGTGCGGCGACCGAAATCGATCTGCCCGAGATCAAGGCGCTCTCGGACAGGGTCCACCCCGGGCTTCCCGAAGACATCGGCATCTTCGCCGAGCGGCTCAGGCTCTACCCGAAAGGTACCCTGGTTTGCCGAGAAAGCGGCCGGCTCATCGGATATGCGATCACGCACCCCTGGATCCGGGACGAGGTGCCGCCGCTGAATGCCATCGTCGGCAAGATCCCCGGGCGTCCGGATACCTACTACCTCCACGACATCGCGCTCGACGACGCGGCGCGCTGCCAAGGACTGGGCTCGCAGGCGATCGCGCTCCTGAAGGAACACGCGCGCCGAGAGGGATACCGGACGATCAACCTCGTCGCGGTGAATGCTTCGCACGCATTCTGGCAACGCCACGGCTTCGGGACCAAGGATGTCGACGGCCTCGCGCAGAAGCTCGCGACCTATGGAATCGGCGCCAGGTACATGGAGTGCGGGGACTTGTAGCCGTCGATCGCCGGCATCGAAGGAATGGTGGGCTGTGCAGGATTCGAACCTGCGACCCGCTGATTAAGAGTCAGCTGCTCTACCAACTGAGCTAACAGCCCGCCTGAAAGCCCAAGGCTTTCGAACGGCGCGGGAACCTAGGCCGGTCGGGCGCTTTTGGCAAGGCCGCATTCCGCCCCGCAGTAAACCCGTCGGAATCCGCGTCTTAACGGCCCGACGCGCACCATTTTTCCCACATCCGGCGATAGGCGGCCTCGGCCCGGCGCGTATACCGGTCGGGATTCCCGGCGTCCGACTCAGTGACCGCGCGGCGGAGCGTCTCGCGAATCCGGGACAGCGTGCCGAGATCCCCGGCGCGCCGGACGGCGAGCGCGACATACGCGGCATCATCGGCGGCGATCCAGTCGTGGAGGTCGACCGAGGTCAGGATCGCCGCGGTCGCTCGGCTGCCGATCGTCGTGCCGAGCTTGGCGATCGTTGGGCATCCCATCCACAGCGCTTCCCAGCTGCTGATGCCGCCGTTCTGGGGAAAGGGATCGAGCGCGATGTCGACCTCGCCGAAGAGCGCGAGGTGCTCGGCATGCGGCGTGCGCCCGCGCATGTCGATCCGAGCTGGATCGACGCCCAGGGACGCGAACGCCTCGGCGAGGCCGGCACGGACGCTCGGAT
>CAZZLX010000169.1:0-7410 GCA_964655235.1 uncultured Rhizobium sp. | reverse complement strand
CCCAGGCCCCCGCAGCCCGCCCAGGACGGCCAGATGCCGCGCCGCACGGACGGCCGGCGGACGGTGGTGCTGGACCCCGGCCATGGCGGCATCGATCCCGGCGCCACCGGGGTCGGCGGCATCCGCGAGAAGGCGCTGACGCTGGAGATCGCCCAGGACCTGAAGCGCGTGCTGGAGGCGAGCGGGCGCTACCACGTGGTGCTGACGCGCACCGATGACAGCTTCATCCGGCTGCGCGAGCGGATCCAGATCGCGCGCCAGGCGCGCGGCGAGATCTTTCTGTCGCTGCACGCCGACGCGCTCTCCGACACCAACTTCCGCGGCATGACGATCTATACGCTCTCGGACAAGGCATCCGACGCCGAGGCGGAGGCGCTGGCCCAGCGCGAGAACAAGGCCGAGCTGATCGCGGGCGTCGACCTGACCGACGAGTCCCCCGAGGTTGCCAGCATCCTGATCGACCTGGCCCAGCGCGAAACCATGAACCTGTCGGCGAGGCTTGCCGGGCACTTGGTCCAGGAGCTGTCCAAGGAGGCGCAACTGCTCAGGAACGGGCACCGCTTCGCAGGATTCGCGGTCCTGAAGGCGCCGGACGTGCCGTCGGCGCTGGTGGAGCTGGGATATCTCTCGAACCGTCAGGATTCCCAGCAGCTTGCCCAGCCCGCCTATCGCCGTCGGGTCGGCCAGGCAATCCTTCGGGCCCTCGACCAGTTCTTCAGGTCCCGGCCCGGCGCTCGCGCCGGCTAAACGTCGCACTCCCCGGGAGTTGTTTTGCCGGTCGAGGCCGGATCGACTAGCATCGCCATCATCCGGCCGTATTCGGGAACCATGGTCCCCGGCGCCGGTTCTCTTTCAAAACGTCCCCCCTGGGTGCCTATCAGCCCATGCGCATTCTCGCCGCTCTCGCCGCTCTGGCGCTTTTCGGCATTGTGGTCGCCGCCGGCGGCACCTTCTACGTGCTCTGGCATTTCGGCCGCGGCCTTCCGGAATACTCCCAGCTCGCCGACTATCAGCCGGCGGTGGTGACGCGCGTCCACGCCGGCGACGGCCGGTTGATGGCGGAGTACGCGACCGAGAAGCGCGTGTTCGTGCCACTCGAGGCGATCCCGAAGCGCGTGGTGAAGGCCTTCATGGCCGCAGAGGACAAGAACTTTTACAGCCATCCCGGCGTCGACGTGTTCGCGACCGCGCGCGCGGTCGTCCAGAACATCACGATGATCGCCAACAACCAGAACCGCCGGCCGATCGGCGCCTCGACCATCACGCAGCAGGTGGCGCGCAATTTCCTGCTCACCGACGAGCTGTCGCTCGACCGCAAGGCGAAGGAGGCGATCCTCGCCTTCCGCATCGAACAGGTTCTGACCAAGGACCGGATCCTCGAACTCTATCTCAACGAGATCAATCTCGGCTTCCGCGCCTACGGCGTCGGCGCCGCCGCGCTCAACTATTTCGACAAGTCGCTCGACGATCTGACGCTGGGCGAGGCCGCCTATCTGGCGGCGCTGCCGAAAGCGCCTAACCGCTACAACCCGCTCCGCAACCTGGGCGCCGCGCAAGGCCGCCGCGACTGGGTGCTCGATCAGATGGTCGAGGCCGGATACATCAAGCCGGATGAGGCCGTTGCGGCGAAGGCCGAGACCATCACCGTCCGCCGCCGCGACGATCAGGACATCGTGCGCGGCGCCGACTACTTCGCCGAGGAGGTCCGGCGCGAGCTGGTCCAGCGCTACGGCGAGAAGGCGGTCTATGCCGGCGGCCTCTCGGTCCGCACGACGCTCAATCCGCAATTGCAGGTCTACGCCGACCGGGCGCTCCGCAACGGCCTGATCGCTTATGACCGTCGCCACGGCTGGCGCGGCGCGATCCAGAAGATCGAGACCGGTGCCGGCTGGGAACAGCGCCTGGCGCAGGTCCCGGCGCCCGCCGGCACGACCGACTGGCAGATGGCAGTTGTGCTCTCCACCGACCGCGAGAACGCCACGGTCGGTTTCGTCGACGGCAACAAGGGGCGGCTGCCGCTGTCCGAGCTCCGCTGGGCGCGCGAGAACCGTCCCGAGCAGCGCCTCGGCCCGCCGGTCGAGCGCCCCGATCAGGCCGTGAAGGCCGGAGACGTGATCCTGGTCGAGCGTCTCGGCGATCATTACGCGCTCCGCCAGGTGCCGGCGATCAGCGGCGCCCTGGTGGCGCTCGACCCGCACACCGGCCGCGTGCTGGCTATGGCCGGCGGCTGGTCGTTCGATCAGAGCCAGTTCAACCGCGCCACCCAGGCGCAGCGCCAACCCGGATCGTCGTTCAAGCCGTTCGTCTACATGGCGGCGCTCGACCAGGGTTACACGCCGTCGACGATCGTCCTCGATTCGCCGGTCTCGGTGCCCCAGGGACCGGGGCTGCCGAACTGGACCCCGCGCAACTACTCGGGCGACTCCCTCGGTCCCGTGCCGATGCGCGTCGGCATCGAGAAGAGCCGCAACCAGATGACGGTGCGCATCGGCCTCGATATCGGCATCAACCGCGTCGCCGAATACGCGGCCGCGTTCGGCATCAACCCGAACCTGCCGCGCCACATGTCGATGGTGCTTGGCGCCGGCGAGACCACCGTCCTCCGCCACACCGCCGCCTACGGCATGATCGTCAACGGCGGCAAGAAGATCGTGCCGACGCTGATCGACCGCGTCGATGACCGCAACGGCAAGACGCTGTTCCGGCACGACACGCGCCCTTGCGCGAACTGCAACAACGTCGCCTGGTCGAACCAAGCCGCGCCGATCATCCCGGACACCCGCCCGCAGATCGAAGATCCGGTCACTGCCTACCAGATGGTCTCGATGCTCCAGGGCGTCGTCGAGCGCGGCACCGGCGTCAGCATCCGCGAGCTCGGCCGGCCGCTCGCCGGCAAGACCGGCACCAGCAACGACGCCAATGACACCTGGTTCATGGGCTTCTCCCCGGATCTCACCGTCGGCGTCTTCGTCGGCTTCGACCAGCCGAAGAGCCTTGGCGACCGCGAGACCGGATCGTCGGTCTGCGTGCCGATCTTCAAGGAGTTCATGGGAGAGGCGCTGAAGGACACACCGAAGACGCCGTTCCGAATCCCGCAGGGCATCCGGCTGGTGCGCACCAATCCAGAGACCGGCAAGCTGGCCCGCGCCGGGGAGAAGGTGATCATGGACGCGTTCCGCCCCGGCAGCGAGCCGACGACAGCGGATTCGACGGACTCCGAGAGCGGTGGCTTCAGCACCTCGCCGGTGCCGGCAAGCGCGCCCTCGTCGAGCGGCGGCCTCTACTAGCCCCTGAGCGCTCCGGCGACGCCGCCGGCGACCACTTCCTGGCAGTGACGCGCCAGTTCCTTACGTGAGGGGAAGTCGGTGGCCTTGACGGGCGCATGGAAGGCGACGTCGACGGTCATCCGTCCGAGCCCCAGCAGCGTGAACAGATGCGGCGCCAGGTCCATGTCGCCGTACCAGGCGACGAATGGGCGCAGCGCACGTCCCATCGGCATCCCGTCGAGGCGCGAGTAGCCGATCGAGACCGGCTGGATCGGCATGTCGGCGCTTGCGTGCAGCGCGGCGAACAGCGCGCTCTTGAACGGCAACACGCGGTTGCCGTCGTTGCTGGTGCCTTCGGGGAACAGGATCAAGTTGTCGCCGCCGGCGAGGCGCCGGGCGATGTGGTCGCGCTCGTTGGCGGTGGCGCCGCGGCGACGCTCGACGAAGGCTGTTCGCTGAAGCTTCGCGAGCAGGCCGAACAGCGGCCAGCCGGCGACCTCGCGCTTGGCGACGAAGCATCCTTCGATCAGGCCGCCGAGGACGGTGATGTCGAGATAGCTCGAATGATTGACGACGAAGAGCGTCGGCCGGTTCGCATTCGGCGCGCCGTGAACACGCACGTCGATGCCGATCGGGCGCCACAGCGAGCGGTGATAGAAAAGCGGCAGCCGCTCCTTGAAGCGACCGGGCAGCGCCACTGCCGCGATCTGCAGCGGCAGCAGGACCACCGTCCAGCCGAGATAGACGAAGAGCCGGAACGACGCGAGCCAGGACGAGCTGATCCGCGTCACCGATCCTCAGGCCTCGGGCGTGGAGCGATCGCGCTCGTAGTGCTTGTAGTACTTCGCCGTCACGAGGTCGGTCTTGACGATGATGCAGACGTCGGTGGTGTTGAACTGATGGTCGATCACGGCGCCGTCGCCGACGAAGCCGCCGAGGCGGAGATAGCCCTTGATCAGCGGCGGAAGCTCGGCGATCGCCTTGGGCGTGTCGATCTCCTCCTTCGCCATCAGCGCCATCTCGACGCGACGGCTTTCGACCGCGCGGGGCCTGAGCGCCGGCGGCGCCAGGTGGTGGTGATAGAGGTAGGAGAGCGGCAGGCGCAACGCGCCGATGTCGGTGCCGGGCAAGCTGGCGCAGCCGAACATCAGGCCGATGCGGTGATGGAAGACGTAGGCGGCGATGCCGCGCCACAGGAGCTGCATCGCCAGGCGCGTCCTGTAGCCCTCGGCGACGCAGGAGCGGCCGAGTTCGAGGATTTCGCCCGGGTATTCCAGCAACGGCGAGATGTCGTATTCGTTGGCGGAATAGAAACGACCGTAGCGGCGGGCGGCGGCGCGACGGATCAGGCGGTAGGTCCCGACCACCGCGCCCGAGGTGAGGTCGACGACGAGAAGATGGTCGCAGACCCGGTCGAAGTCGTCGAAGTCGCTGGCCGAGGCCAGCATGGCCGCGGTCGGGCGGGCAGCCATCTCCTCGTAGAAGATGCGATAGCGCAGGCGTTGCGCCGCTGCGACCTCATCCTCGTTGCGCGCCAGGCGAACTTCGAGATCCCCCTGCCGAACCGCCTCGAAGGCGTCCGCGGGGTCGAAGATCGGCGGCATGGCAACCGGATTGGGCGCAGGCTCGATCACGGCTCTCACATCGTATGCGGTCATGCATCGTCCTCCCGGTCAGGATGTCTCTAGACCGGGTCGATGACAATACGATGTCACATATAAGTCCCAGGGGCTCCAGCCCAAGGGCCTAGGGTCGCGACTTGCGCTCGCCCTTGCCGACCGGCACGCCGTAGAGCTCCAGCCGGTGGTCGACCAGCTTGAAGCCGAGCTTCTCGGCGATCTCGCGCTGCAGCCGCTCGACCTGCTCGTTCCGGAACTCGATGACCTTGCCGGTTTCGACGTCGATCAGGTGGTCGTGGTGCGATTCCGGCACTTCCTCGTAGCGCGCGCGCCCGTCGCCGAAGTCGTGGCGCTCGAGGATGCTCGCCTCCTCGAAGAGGCGAACCGTGCGGTAGACGGTGGCGATCGAGATGCGCGGATCGATTTCGGCCGCACGCTTGTGCACCTGCTCGACATCGGGGTGATCTTGGGCGTCGGACAGCACGCGCGCGATAACGCGGCGCTGCTCCGTCATCCTCAGTCCCTTCTTGATGCAGAGATCCTCGATCTTCGAAGCCACGGTCGCCCCTGTTCCTCATTCCTATTCGCCAATGGCGATTATTGCGCCGATCCGTGGGCGCTTTTGCGACTGCCCCTTAATTGCGCCAGCCTCTGAGGGCCGGCAGCGCCTATTTCGAGCCGCGCCGGCGCGCCCGCGTGCCGAGACCGATGTCTTTCGCGAGCTTGCTGCGCTGCTCTGCGTACTTCGGGGCCACCATCGGATAGTCCGGCGGCAGTCCCCAACGCTCCCGATACTGTTCGGGAGACATGTTGAAAGCGGTCTTCAAGTGCCGCTTCAGCATCTTAAGCTTCTTGCCGTCCTCGAGACAGATGATGTACTCGGGCGTCACCGACTTCTTGATGGGAACGGCCGGATGCGGGCGTTCCGGAGCAGGCGCCGGAGCCTGACCCAAGGTCGAGAGCGAAGCATAGACCTGCTGAATCAGTTGCGGCAGCTCGGCTACACCGACCGTGTTATTCGAGACGTGCGCCGCGACAATATCTGCCGTCAGCGCCAGGATCTCATTTGTATCGGCCTGGTCAGCCATGGAAGGAATTCCTCGTGCGGGGTGATTGCCTTAATTATAGGGACGCCCCGACTATTCCTCAACAATTCATTGAGGTCTCTACACTGATTGTCAAAAATCAGAAGAAAATTGAGTTTCGCATTAGAAACCCAGAGAAAGTCATAGATCACGGCGCATCGTGATTGCGGCGACCTTCCGCCCTTCGGGACTGCGGTAATAGCCCTCGCGACGCCCGATGAGCACGAAGCCGGCCACTTCGTAGAGGGCCAAGCCGGCAGGGTTGTCCTCGGCCACTTCGAGAAACATGCTCTTCGCGCCGAGTTCGGCGGCGCGCGCGAGGGCCCCCTCGAGCAGCTGCCGGGCGTACCCGCGCCTTCTGAGACCAGGGATCACGCCCAAAGTAAGCAGGTCGGCCTGATCGGTCACCACCTGGACCACGACGAAGCCGGCGGAAATCCGTCCGGCCGGCGTCGAGTCCCGGAGAATCAGCGCGAAGGCCCCGGGAAGGCTCAGCGTCTTGGCGATGCTGGCCGCTCCCCAGGGCTCGTGGAAACAGGTCGCCTGCATCTCGGCCAAGCGGTCGATGTCCGACGCCGACGCCTGGACAACCGCCGGGCGCGTCATCGCGGCGCCTTCGGCAGAGTGACATCCGGCGGCCGGAGATAGAGCGGCAACGGGGCGAGCGCGGCCGGCGTGCCGTGCCGGGACGCGGCGACCCGTGCGACGGTGGCGGCATCGGGGATCTCCGGTCCGACACGGCGTACCAGGCAGCCGGAGCCAGCCAGCACCGTCTCAAGGCGTGCCGCACCGTCGCCGGCAAGGACGAGCGGGCCGGACGGAAGGAGCGGCGAGCGGGCGAAATCCTCCGGCGTCAGCGCCATCGGCGCGCCGGAGGCCCGACCGCCCTCGAAGACCTGGATATAAAGATCCGCACGCTTGCTCTCGAGGGCGACCACCAGTCGCTCCTCAAGAACCGGGACAGCGGCAGCGACAGCCTCCAGCGTCGTCACCCCCGCGAGCGGCCGGTCGCTCGCGAGCGAAAGACCCTGTGCCGCCGCAAGGCCGACGCGAAGGCCAGTGAAGTGGCCGGGTCCGACGGTGACGGCGATCAAGTCCAGTGCCTCGAAGGCGAGTCCGGCCTCGTCCATCGCGTCACGCACCAAGGGCAGCAGACGCTCGGCATGTCCGCGCGTCATCGTCTCGCGGCGCTCCGCCGCGATCGCGCCACCGGCCAGCACCGCGACCGAGCAGGCGGCAAGTGCCGTGTCGATGGCCAGGACCCGTGGCGAGGCCGCATCCATGCTTCCGGACTACCTCCAAAACGCAAGCGGCGCCGCCATCAGGCGACGCCGCGCATGCGTTCTAGCGGAACGAGGGTCGGCGGTGAAGATCAGGCCTCGGCCCGAACCTCGATGACCTCGGGAATGTAGTGCTTGAGCATGTTCTCGATGCCCATCT
>CAZZLX010000168.1:0-7419 GCA_964655235.1 uncultured Rhizobium sp. | reverse complement strand
CCATGTACTCTGACATGTCGATGCGGACCATCGCCTGCTCGTCGTCGAACAGGAACTCGGCGAGCGCCTTGGCGAGCTCGGTCTTGCCGACGCCGGTAGGGCCTAAGAACAGGAACGAGCCGATTGGACGGTTCGGATCCTGAAGGCCCGCGCGCGCGCGGCGCACCGCGTTCGCGACGGCGACGATCGGCTCATTCTGGCCGATGACGCGCGATCCGAGGCGCTCCTCCATCTTCAGCAGCTTCTCGCGCTCGCCCGCCAGCATCTTGTCGACGGGGATGCCGGTCCAGCGCGAGACGACGCCGGCGATGTGGCTCTCGTTCACCGCCTCGTTGACGAGGTGGCGCTTGCCGTCCTCGGTGCCGCCCGCGATCTTCTTCTCGAGGTCGGGGATGACGCCGTACTTGAGCTCGCCCGCCTTGGCGAGATCGCCCTTGCGCTGCGCGACCTCGAGCTCGCCGCGCGCCTGGTCCAGCTGCTCCTTGAGCTTCTGAACGTCGGTGACACGGTCCTTCTCGGCCTTCCACTCAGAGGTCAGGTCTTCGCTCTTCGCCTCGAGATCGGCAAGCTCGTCCTCGAGCTTCTCCAGCCGGTCGCGGGACGCGCTGTCGCTCTCCTTCTTCAGCGCCTCACGCTCGATCTTGAGCTGGATGATGCGCCGGTCGAGCTCGTCGAGGTCCTCGGGCTTGGAGTCGACCTCCATGCGCAACCGGCTCGCCGCCTCGTCGACGAGGTCGATCGCCTTGTCGGGCAGGAAGCGGTCGGCGATGTAGCGGTTCGACAGCGTCGCGGCCGAGACGATGGCCGCGTCCGTGATGCGGACGCCGTGATGGACCTCGTACTTCTCCTTGAGCCCGCGCAGGATGGAGATGGTGTCCTCGACGGTCGGCTCGGCGACGAACACGGGCTGGAAGCGCCGCGCCAGCGCCGCGTCCTTCTCGATGTGCTTGCGGTACTCGTCGAGCGTGGTCGCGCCGATGCAGTGCAGCTCGCCGCGCGCCAGCGCCGGCTTCAGCATGTTGGACGCGTCCATCGCGCCGTCGGCCTTGCCGGCGCCGACCAGCGTGTGCAGCTCGTCGATGAAGAGGATGATCTCGCCCGCGGCCGCGGAGATTTCCTGCAGCACCGCCTTGAGGCGTTCCTCGAACTCGCCGCGATACTTGGCACCCGCGATCAGCGCGCCGAGGTCGAGCGAGAGCAGGCTCTTCTTCTTGAGGCTCTCGGGCACGTCGCCGTTGACGATGCGAAGCGCCAGGCCCTCGACGATCGCGGTCTTGCCGACGCCGGGCTCGCCGATCAGCACAGGGTTGTTCTTGGTCCGGCGCGAGAGCACCTGGATCGTGCGGCGGATTTCCTCGTCGCGGCCGATCACCGGATCGAGCTTGCCGTCGCGCGCCGACTGGGTGAGGTCGCGGGCGTATTTCTTGAGCGCGTCGTAGCCCGACTCCGCGCCGGCGGTGTCGGCCTTGCGACCCTTGCGGATGTCGTTGATGGCGCTGTTGAGCTTCTGCGCTGTCAGGCCTGCGTCCTTGAGGATGCGCTGGGACGGCGTGCCCTCGCCCATCAGCAGGGCCAGCAGCAGGCGCTCTACCGTGACGAAGCTGTCGCCGGCCTTGTCGGCGATCTGAGTCGCCTGCTCGAACAGGCGCGCCGTCTCCGGCGCCAGATAAAGCTGGCCGGCCCCAGTCCCTTTCACCTGCGGAATCTTCGCGAGCTCGGCCTCGACGCCCTGCTTGATGCGATCGACATCGGCGCCGGCGGCCTTGGCCAGGTTGGCGGCCATGCCCTCCTTGTCGTCGATGATGACCTTGAGCATGTGCTCAGGCGTGAAGCGCTGATGGTCGCGCGCGAGCGCCATGGCCTGCCCTGCCTGGACGAAGCCTTTGACGCGGTCACTCAGCTTTTCGAGATCCATACCGAATTACCTCCGTTCGCCGTCCGGAATCGGCCCGGCGTGTCTCCGGCCGCCCTTGGGGCGCACCGGCCAAATTCCATATGGGCATCGCTAAAAAGCCCCACAAGAGGAGGGGTTGCCGCCTGCGTCGGAGCAGCGCATGCTGCAATGCAATATGACCGACGCTCTCTCCCGCGTCGCCGCGCTCTACCGCTATCCGGTCAAGGGACTCTCGCCGGAAGCGCTGGACGCGGTCGACCTCGAGCCCGCCAAAGGCTTCCCGGACGACCGGCGTTTCGCGGTCGCGCTGGGCACCACTGCCTACGACCAGACCGAACCGGTGTGGCTGCCGAAATCGGCATTTTTCCAGCTCGCGCGGCACGAGCGCCTGGCGATGCTCGAGAGCCGATACGACTCGGCGACGGGCATGCTGGCACTTGCGCGGGGTGGAAAGACGATCGCTCAAGGGAAGGCAACCGATCCTCAGGGACGGGCAATCGTCGGCGAGTTCCTCGCGGCCTTCCTTGATTCAAGTCAAGGTCGCCCGCGACTCGTGGAAGGACCCGGGATCGGGCTCGCCGATTGCGGCGAGGCGCTCGTCTCGATCATCGGCGCGGCCAGCATCGCCGATCTCGCGC
This sequence comes from uncultured Rhizobium sp., assembly GCA_964655235.1. Lineage (GTDB taxonomy): Bacteria > Pseudomonadota > Alphaproteobacteria > SHVZ01 > SHVZ01 > SHVZ01. The sequence continues at coordinate 4,887 of CAZZLX010000168.1, read as the reverse complement.
GCATCGTCGGCAAGCCGGTCGAGCGCCTGCGCTTCCGCGCCAACATCTACGTCGAGGGCACGCGGGCCTGGGAGGAGCTCGGCTGGGTCGGCCGCGAGATCGCGATCGGGCCGGTGCGGCTCCAGGTGGTCGATCGCATCGGGCGCTGTGCGGCGACCAACGTCGATCCCGCGACCGCCGAGCGCGACATGAATCTGCCGAACACGCTCCAGCGCGCATTCGGCCACGCCGACATGGGCGTCTATGCGAAAGTGATCGGCGGCGGGCGCATCGCCATCGGCGACACGCTCCGCAGCAACGGCTAGATCAGCTCACCGGCTCCGCCGGCGGCGGCGCGACGAAAGGCTGCTGACCGCCGCCTTCCATACCTTCGTCCATCTCCGGGCCGCCCATCGGGTCGCGGTTGCCGTTGGTCGGCAAGCCCGGCTGCGGTGCACCGTTCGGGAACGCGCCCGGCTGACCAGGCTGTCCGCCCTGCGCCTGCGTGTTGGCGAGGTCGGCGGCGATGATCCGGTAATAGTGCTCGGCGTGCTGGAAGTAGTTCTCGGCGGCCACCCGGTCGCCGGAGGACTGCGCATCGCGCGCGAGCTGAAGGTACTTCTCGTGGACCTGATAGGCGTTGCCGCGGATGCGGACATCAGGGCCGTTTGAATCGAAGGTCTGCAGCCTGAGCGGCAGATGATGCTTGCGCTGGCCGGACATGCCGCCACCGCCGCCGCCGCCGCCATTGCCGCGCCCGCGCGACCTCTTCGGATGTGGTCCTTGTCTCATGGTGCCTTGTATTCACCCTAATCATGTCGAGGCTGCTCGCGCACACCGACCGCGAATCCGCATAAGCGGATCTGTATTTAAGCGTCGGTGGATCGGTTGTCTGGCGCCCCCCTCGGGCGCGCGAGCCTCAGCTCGACGACATCGTCACCCTAGTGGGGATTGCCACAATTTCCAACAGGAATTTTTACGAAGGCGGACGACCAAGCACCAGGCAGCGCTCGACGCCGGCGAGGTCGCGACGTCGCTCTAGAGCCATCAAACCGGCCTTTTCCATGATGCCCTCGATGGCTTCGACCTGCCCCTTGCCGAGTTCGACGATCGCACGGCCCTGCGGTGCCAGGAGACGCAGAAGCGCCGGCGCCAGTGCGCGATACGCGTCGAGGCCGTCGACGCCGCCATCGAGCGCGCGCAGCGGATCAAAGGTCGCGACCTCGGGCGAGAGACCCGCAATTTCGCTCGATGGAATATAGGGCGGGTTGCTGAGGATCAGGTCGAAGGATCCGACGAGTCCCTTGTCCCAATCGCCGGTCTGGAAGTGCACGCGCTCGGAAAGCTCAAGCGTGCGCGCATTCGCGCGCGCGACCGCAACCGCCTCGTCGGCGATGTCGATGCCGAGGCCGACCCAGCGCGGCCGCTCGCTCAGGACCGCGAGAATCAGGCATCCGGTGCCGGTGCCGAGATCGAGCACGCGCCGGCGCGGCTCGGGTCCGAACTGCGCCAGCGCCGCCTCGACCAGCGTTTCGCTGTCGGGGCGCGGGTCGAGTGTCGCCAGCGAGATCGCGAAGTCGAGGCTCCAGAACTCGCGCCGGCCGAGGATGCGGCTCACGGGCTCGCGCTGAACGCGGCGATCGACCAGCCGGCCGAACGCGGCCTCCGCTTCGGCAGCGAGCACGCGTTGCGGTTCGAGCAGTACCGCCGACGCCGACATGCCGTCGACCGAGGCAAGCAGGAGCCGCGCGTCGAGACGCGCCGTCTCGACGCCGGCCTCGGCGAGCCGCCGCGTAGCCAGGGCCAATGCCTCCTCGACGATCATTCGAGAGCGGCCAGCCGCGCGGCTTCGTCCTCGGCCGTCAGCGCGTCGACGAACTCGTCGAGCGCTTCGCCGGTCATCACCTTCTCGATCTTGTAGAGCGTCAGGTTGATCCGGTGGTCGCTGACGCGCCCTTGAGGGAAGTTGTAGGTGCGGATCCGCTCGGAGCGGTCGCCCGTACCGACCTGGCTCTTGCGCGTCGCCGAGCGCTCGGCGTCGATGCGGTCGCGCTCCGCCTGGTAGATGCGGGCACGCAGGATCTTCAGTGCCTTCGCCTTGTTGCGGTGCTGCGACTTCTCGTCCTGCTGGGCGACGACGATGCCGGTCGGAAGATGGGTGATGCGGACCGCCGAGTCCGTGGTGTTCACCGACTGTCCACCCGGGCCGCTGGAGCGATAGACGTCGATGCGGAGATCCTTCTCCTCGATGTGGATATCCACTTCCTCGGCCTCCGGCAGAACCGCCACGGTTGCAGTCGAGGTGTGGATGCGCCCTTGCGTCTCGGTGGCCGGCACGCGCTGGACGCGGTGCACGCCGGATTCGTACTTGAGACGTGCGAAGACGTTGCGCCCGATGATCGAGGCGGTCGCCTCGCGGAAGCCGCCGAGCGGCGTTTCCGACATCTCCATCGTCTCGAACTTCCAGCCTTTGATCTGGGCGTAGCGCTGGTACATGCGGAAGAGCTCGGAGGCGAACAGCGCCGCCTCGTCCCCGCCCGTGCCGGCGCGGACTTCGAGGATCGCGTTCTTCTCGTCGGCCTCGTCCTTCGGCAGCAGCATCACCTGCACCGAGCGTTCGAGCTTCGGCAGCTTCTCCGAAATCTCGGCGCGCTCGACCTCGGCCAGCGCCTTCATCTCCTTATCGGTCGCCGGATCGGCCAGCATCGCCTCGAGATCGGCGGCTTCGGCTCTCGCCTTCCGCCACTCCTCGATTCCCGCGACGATCGGCCCGAGGTCGGAATACTCCTTCGACTGCTTGGCGTAGGAATCGCCGACGACGCCGGAGGAGAGCGCCTCGCCCAGCTCCCGGTGCCGCTTCACCACCGACTCGAGCTTCTCCTCGAGCTTCATCCTTCCTCCTCGTCGTTACCGAAGAGGCGCCCCAGCGCCGCCTCGGCCCCCGCCTCGCCCTCGTCCGCCGCGATCCGCCGGAGACGCTCCGACGGCGCATGCAGCAGCCGGTTGATCATCAGCTCGGTCGCCCGCGCCGCGTCGCCGGTCTCGGCCAGCGCCTTGGCGCGCTCGGCCTCGAAGCGCCGTCTCAGCCGCGTCACCGCCGAGACGCCGCGCCGCTCGGCGCGGCCCGCACGGAACCTGCCGAGCTCCTCGGCGAGGATCGTCCGTGCCCGCTCGATCTCGGCCTCGCGCCCGGCCCGGCCCTTGGCCGCGACCCGCTCCAGATCGTCGAGATCGTAGACGAAGGCCCCATCGAGCGTCTCGACCTTGGGCTCGACGTCGCGCGGCACGGCGGCATCCGCGAAGAAGATCGGCTTCCGGCGTCGCGCCTTCAGCGCCTGCTCCGCCGCTTCGCGGGTCACCACGTAGCGCCCATCGCCCTGGCCCGCAACCACGATATCGGCACCGGCGAGAAGACGAGGAAGGTCGGCGAGCTCGCCGACATGGCCCGAGAGCCGCTGCGCCAGGACCTCCGCGCGACGCCTGCGGCCGGCGACGCAGACGACCTCGCGCAGGCCCGCGTCGCGAAGCTGCTCGACCAGCAGCGCCATCATGTCTCCCGGTCCGATCGCGAGCGCCGTGGCTCGCGCAAGATCACCATGCAGATCGCGGCAAAGTCGCGCGCAGGCGGTCGCCATCGAGACCGGCCCCTCGGCGATCCGCGTTTCCGTCCGCACCCGCTTGGCGGCGCCATAGGCTGCATCGAGGATGGGCGCCAGCCCGGCATCCGCGTATCCCAGGTCCTGTGCGATACGATGGGCGGCCTTGAGCTGGCCCAGCACCTGCGGCTCGCCGACGATCTGGCTGTCGAGTGCGGATGCCACGGCAAAGAGATAATCCTCGGCTCCCTCGTCGATGAGCTTCACGCCCGCGGGCAGCTCCGATACCGGCAACCCCGCGGCCGCAGCGAGCACCGGCACCGTCGCGACGTCGCCGCCGTCGGCGAGGCCGATCACGATGCTCCGGTCGCAGGTCGACAGCACGATCGCCTCGGCGAAGCCGGACGTTCGGACGCCCGCGAGCACGGCGGGGAGCGCCGCCTCGTCGATCTGCAGGCGATCGCGAAGATCGGCAGGCACGGTCCGATGATCGATTCCGGCGACGACCAGGTGGAGAGCGGGCATCGGCGCCGGGCGGGCCGCTACTCGGCGGCGGTGCGGGCGGCCGCGTCCTTGTCGCGGGCGATCTCCGCCGCCTTGGCTTCGACCAGCTCGACCAGGTGATCGACGATCGCCTTATCCTTCAGCCGGTGATGCGGCTGGCCCGCGATGTAGACCTGATGCGTGCCGTTGCCGCCCCCGGTGAAGCCGATGTCGGTCTCGCGCGCCTCGCCGGGTCCGTTGACGACGCAGCCGATCACCGAGACGGTCATCGGCGTCATGATGTGCTGGAGGCGCTCCTCGAGCACCTCGACCGTCTTGATCACGTCGAACTGCTGGCGTGCGCAGGACGGGCACGCGATCACGGTGACGCCCCGGCGGCGCAGGCCCAGCGACTTCAGCATGTCGAAGCCGACCTTCACCTCCTCGACGGGATCGGCCGAGAGCGAGACGCGGAGCGTGTCGCCGATGCCGCCCCACAGCAGCATGCCGAGGCCGATCGACGACTTGACAGTGCCCATGCGGAGTCCGCCGGCCTCGGTCACGCCGATATGCAGCGGATAGTCGCAGGCCTCCGCCAGCCCCTGATATGCGGCGACCGCGAGGAAGACGTCGGACGCCTTCACGCTGATCTTCACGTCGCGGAAGTCGTGGTCTTCAAGGATGCGCACATGGTTGAGCGCGCTCTCGACCATCGCCTCGGGACAGGGCTCGCCGTATTTCTCGAGCAGGTCCTTCTCCAGCGAGCCGGCATTGACGCCGATCCGCATCGAGCAGCCGTGGTCCTTCGCCGCCTTAACCACCTCGCGCA
>CAZZLX010000167.1:0-7429 GCA_964655235.1 uncultured Rhizobium sp. | reverse complement strand
AGAACCGCGAGCGCAGTCCCGACGACTTCGCCGCCGAGATGGCGGGGCAGGTGCTCGAAGGCGCCTGGGGAACCAACGTCCGCTCCGGCATCATCGGCGAGATCGGCACGACCACGCCGTGGGGGGATCTCGAGCGGACGGTGCTGAAGGGCGCGATCCTGGCCCAGCAGGAAACCGGCGCCTGCCTCAACATCCATCCGGGTCGTAACGACGACTTGCCGCAGGAGATCGCCGAGTTCGTCGTCGCGAACGGCAGAGACGTCTCGCGCACGGTCATCAGCCACATCGACCGGACCATCTTCGACGAGGACCGGCTGCTGCGCCTCGCCGACACCGGCGTTACCGTCGAGTTCGACCTGTTCGGGCTGGAGCAGGCCTTCTACAAGCTGAACACCAATATCGACCTGCCGAACGACGCGGTCCGCCTCGAGCTGCTGCGGACCTTGATCGATGCCGGCCATCTCGACCGCGTCGTGATCAGCCACGACATCTGCTTCCGGACCCGGCTGGTCAATTTCGGCGGCCACGGCTATGGCCATATCTTCCGCAACGTCGTACCGATGATGAAGCGGCGCGAGTACAGCGACGCCGAGATCCAGGCGATCCTGGTCGAGAATCCGAAGCGCCTCCTGACCTTCGCCTGAGGCGAGTCGCGGCCGGCCGTCCGATCTGACGGAATTCACTCAAAAGCCACCAAAAGTGGCAGCCGATATTTTGCGCATTTGAGCGCATCCAAGGGGAACTCAATACCGTTCTAAGTATTGGGATACCGCTTTTTCGCGGATTGGTTGCCCCGTACCGCATGTCCCTCTTGGAATTAACCTTGTTTATGGCCCAGTATCCGTTGTCTGGCGACGTTCGCTGGCGGGCGATCCGAAGCGTGCGTCGTGCTCCGATATTCCCCGGTAGTTCCAAGAGGCCGTCGCCGGCGCGCCTAGCGTCGCCGTGTCTCGTAACTTAAGCGTGCAGAGGAGTCGGCATGGCCGAGCGATCGAAGAACCTCGACGACACGATCCGGGCCAACCGGGCCCAGATCCTCGAAGACTGGCTGCGCCAGCAGGCGACGCAGACCAAGGTCTCGGACGTCGTCAGCGCCGCGGATCTGCGCGACGAATCCGGCCGCTTCCTGGAGGCGTTCGCAGCCGGCCTCGCGGCGAACCAGAGCGACATTGCCGGCGCCGCCTGGAGCGAGGCCCGCGCCGTTCTGGGAGATCTCTCCCGATCGCGCGCCAAGGTCGGGCTCACGCCTTCCGAGACCGCGACTTTCGTCTTCTCTCTGAAGCAGGCGCTGTTCGACCGCCTGGTCGCCGGATCCAAGGATCCGGGCAAGCTCGCTACCGACCTCTGGGTCGTCAGCCTGCTGCTCGACAGGCTCGGCCTCTACTCGATCGAAGTCTTCATGGAGAGCCGCGAGGAAATGATCCGCCGCCAGCAGCAGGACCTGCTGGAGCTGTCGACACCGGTGGTGAAGCTCTGGGACCGCGTGCTGGCGCTCCCGGTCATCGGCACGCTCGACAGCGCCCGGACCCAGTCGGTGATGGAGGCCCTGCTGCAGGCGATCGTCGACGAGGGCGCGGAGATCGCGATCATCGACATCACCGGCGTTCCGACCGTCGATACGCTGGTCGCCCAGCACCTGCTGAAGACCGTGTCGGCCGCGCGTCTTATGGGCGCGGACTGCATCATCAGCGGCATCCGCCCTCAGATCGCCCAGACCATCGTGCATCTTGGCGTCTCGCTCGACGTCGCGACCAAGGCGACGATGCGCGATGCGTTCGCGCTGGCGCTCCGCCGCGTGGGCCTGACGGTGACGGCGAAGAAGGCGCAACCCAAGAGCGGCGACGCCGACGCCAATGGATAGGATTCCGATCCTCAAGTTCGGCCGTTCGTTGTTGGTCACCATCCAGGTCGACATGCACGACCAGCTGGCGATGACGCTGCAGGACGACCTGACCTCGCGCCTGGTGAAGGAAAGGGCACGGGGCGTGCTGATCGACATCTCGGCGCTGGAGATCGTCGACTCGTTCATGGGTCGCGTGCTGAACAACATCGCGGCCATGGCGAAGATCCTGGATGCGGTCACCGTGGTCGTCGGCATGCGCCCGGCGGTAGCGATCACCCTGGTCGAGCTCGGCCTTGACCTCCCTGGCGTCAAGACCGCGCTCAACGTCGAGCGCGGCATGGACCTGATCCGCGCAAGCATCGAGGAAGAAAACTCGGCCACCGATGTCGACCCAGACAGCGACTGAGCGCGTCGAGATCCGGACCGCGGAGGACATCGTCCGCGTCCGACAGTTGGTGCGGACCCGGGCGCAGGCTGCAGGGCTGACGATCGTCGACCAAACCAAGGTCATCACCGCGGCGAGCGAGATCGCCCGCAATACGCTCGACTACGGCGGTGGCGGCGACGTCGAGATCGAGATGGTGGCCGAGCCGAAGAAGAACGGCGTCCGTCTCACCTTCCGCGACCAGGGACCCGGTATCCCCGACATCGAGCAGGCCTTGCGCGACAACTTCACGACCGGCGGCGGCCTCGGCCTCGGCCTCGGCGGCGCCAAGCGCCTGGTCAACGAATTCAAGATCGAGAGCAAGGTGGGAGTCGGCACGACGATCGTGCTGGCGCGGTGGAAGTAGTGATCCGCATCGAGCAAGACTCGGACGTCGGCGTCGCCCGGCGCACGGCGCGCGAGACGGCCGTCGCCGCCGGCCTCGGCGAGGAGGACGCCGGCCGGGCCGCCTTGGTGGCGACCGAAGCGGCGACCAATCTTGCGCGGCACGCGAGCTCCGGCGCGTTCTTCGTCCGACGGCTGGATCCGGCCGAGGGACACGGGGTCGAGATTCTGGCGGTCGACCGGGGCCCCGGCATAGCCAACCTTGTGAACGCCATGGTCGACGGCGTCTCGACTCGTGGCACGCCGGGCCAGGGACTCGGCGCGATAAAGCGGATCGCCGACCTGCTGACCATCGACTCGCGTCCGGGCGAGGGAACGATCATGGTTGCCCAGGTCCGCAACGGCAGCACGGCGCCACCGCTTCCGATGGCGGTGGGCGGGCTCACCGCCGCCATCTCGTCCGACGGGTGCGGCGACGCATTCGCCTTCGCCCCCAAGGGGCATGGCGTCGCGATCATCATGATCGACGGCCTCGGTCATGGCGCCGACGCCGCCGCCGCCGCCGATGCGGCCGTCGAATGCTTCCATCGGCGGAGTACGGATGATCTCGTGAACCTCTTCCAGGCTCTCGACCGAGAGCTCAAGCCGACGCGCGGCGCGGCGATCGCGATCGCCCATATCGCCCCCTCGGAGAAGGCCGTCCACTTCATGGGCGTCGGCAACGTCTCGGGCATCCTGATCTCGGGCGGCAAAGCCCGGAACATGGTGTCGCACAACGGCATCGTTGGTCACACCATGCGGCGGGTGCAGCAGTTCGACTATCCGTTCGTGGACGGCCCGACGGTGATCCTGCACTCGGACGGGATCGGGACGCGCTGGCAGCCGATGGCGCTGGTCGAGCGTGGCCTGACAAACCCCACGGCGATCGCGGCGCAGCTCTGGCGCCGCGACGCGCGCGGCCGCGACGATGCCGGCATCGTCGTCGCCAGGGGGCAGGCATGAGCGAGCTGGTGCTGGCGACCCGGGTAGCCGACGAAGGCGATGTCGTGCGTGCGCGCCAGCAGGCGCGCCGAGTCGCGAGCCTGCTGGGGTTCGAGAGCCAGGACCAGGTGCGCATCGCGACCGCGGTCTCAGAGACCGCCCGGAGCGCGCTCGAATTTGCCCACGGCGGCAGCATCGAGTTCGGGGTGGACCGGCGGACCAAGCCGCAGCTCCTGATCGTGTCCGTGACCGACGCCGGAAAGAGCACGCGTCCCGACAGGGCCGAAGAACGCGACCAGGGATTCCTCGGACCCAGGCGGCTGATGGACAAGGTCGAGGTCGAGACGACGGATGCCGGCTCGATCGTTCGCCTGACGAAGCGTTTCCCGCGGACCGCACCCGCCGTCACCGCCAAGGTGATGGCGCGCATCGCCGCCGTCGTCGAGGGCGAAGCGAGCAACCCGCTCGAGGAGCTCGCACGTCAGAACCGCGAGCTCATGCAGTCGCTCGCCGACAACAAGCGCCAGACGGATGCGGTCCAGCAGCTGAACCAGGAGCTGCAGGAAACGAACCGAGGCGTCGTCGCGCTCTACGCCGAGCTGGACGAGAAGGCGGCGAGCCTGAAGCGAGCCGACGAGCTCAAGTCTCGCTTCCTCTCCGACATGAGCCACGAGTTCCGGACCCCGCTGAACGCGATCCTGGCTCTCTCGAGCCTCCTGCTGGACGAGACGGACGGGAAGCTCTCGTCCGAGCAGCGTCGCCAGGTGGTCTATGTCCGCCGCGCCGCGGAGTCTCTGAGCGGCCTGGTCAACGACCTTCTCGATCTCGCCAAGGTCGAGTCCGGGAAGATCGAGGTCCATCGCGCCCAGTTCAACGTGGCCGACCTGACCAGCGCGCTTCGTGGCATGTTCCGGCCCTTGGTGATCGGCGACGTGTCGCTGGTGATCGAGGACCCGGATGGGCTCGCCATGGTCTCGGATGAGGGCAAGCTGTCCCAGATCCTCCGGAACTTCCTTTCGAATGCGGTAAAGTTCACCGAGCAGGGCGAGATCCGCCTGAGCGTTGCCGAGTCCAAGCCCGGCATCATCCGGTTCGATGTTCGCGATACCGGCATCGGCATCGCCCGCGAGGATATCGAGCGTATTTTCGACGATTTCGTTCAGGTCGACGGGTCGCGTCAGCGCCGCGTTCGCGGCACGGGCTTGGGATTGCCGCTGTCGAAGAAGCTCGCCGAGCTGATCGGCGGTCGCATCGAGGTCACCAGCGAGCTTGGAAAGGGATCGACATTCTCGTTGATCTTGCCCGACGGCCTGACCGAAACGCCTGACATCGTGACCGAGCAGGCGGTCGAGCTGACGAAGCAGTCGCCGGTTCTCGTGGTCGAGGACGAGCAGGCGGACCTTCTTGTCGCGGTCAGCTTGCTGGATGCGGCGTCGATCCGAAGCCGGCAGGCGCGCACGCTGTCGGAAGCGCGCGCGTCGATCGCCGCGCAACGGCCCGCGGCGATCGTCCTCGATATCCGGTTCAACGAAGGCGATGCCTGGACATTTCTCAAGGAGATCAAGTCGTCGGCGGAGACGGCTCAGATCCCGGTGCTTGTCATGACCGCGACCGACGACGAGGAGTACGCCTTCAAGCTGGGGGCCGAAGCATTTGTGAAAAAGCCCGTGGATCGGCGGAATCTGGTGCGCTCGCTCCTTCGCCTCCTGAACCGGAAGCCCGCGCTCAATGTTCTGCATGTCGACGACGACGAGACGGCTCGCTACGCGGTCCAGCAGATGCTGTTCGGTACCGGCCGGCACCTCCGCCAGGCCGAGAGCGTCGAGGAAGGACTGGCGGCAATCGGCCGTGACGCGCCGGACGTCGTTCTCTTGGATCTGCACTTTCCGGAGAGTGACGGCTATGCGATGCCTTCCGAGATCCAGGGCGATCCGGCACGACGAATTCCAGTCATCATGCTGACATCGGCTGTCCTCGACGATAGTGACCACCATCGATTAGCCGGAGCCTTCGCCATTCTTTCCAAACGCGACCTCGCCCGCGACACCCTGATCGACTCGATCGACGCCGCCTCGGCCTTCGGCCATGGGGGCGTGGCATGACCCTGCATCCCGCGATCCTCGTCGTCGACGATGACGAGGCCTCCCGCTACATCAAGACGCGCGTGCTCGAGAGCCAGGGCTTCGAGGTCTCGCAGGCCGGCACGGGCGAGAAAGCCCTCGACCGCATCGAAGAGAGGGCGCCCGACCTCGTGCTGCTCGACGTGAAGCTTCCCGGCATGGACGGGATCGAGGCCTGCCGCATCATCAAGGAGCGATGGCCGTCCGTCTTTGTGCTTCACACCTCTGCCGCCTATCGCAAGCCGTCGGACCGCACGCGCGGCCTCGATAGCGGCGCCGACGGCTATCTCGCCGAGCCGGTCGAGCCGAGCGAGCTCGTCGCCAACGTCAAGTCACTGCTCCGGATCCGCCAGGTCGAGAACGAGCTGCGTGCCGTGGTCGAGCGCAACCAGGTGCTGCTCCGCGAGGTGCAGCATCGCACCATGAACAACATGCAGCTGGTCATCAGCTTCCTGAACCTCGAGTCCAGGGGGCTTTCCGACCAGCATGCCAAGGACCGCATCAAGGCGGTGATCCAACGCGTCAGCGCCTTGGCGGCGGTCCATCATCACCTCTATAGCCGAGGCGCGATCGACCGCATCGACTTCGGCTCCTACGTCGCCGATCTGGTCAAGGACATCGGCAATGCGACGGGGGAGGACCGTATCGTCTTCCGCACCCAGGCCGACCCGGTGTGGATGGAGGCCGATCGTGCCATCCGTCTCGGACTAGTCGTCAACGAGCTGGTGACGAACGCGATCAAGTACGCCTTCCCAGGCGGGGAGCGCGGCCAGATCAGCCTGAGCCTGCACGCGACGGGCAACGAGGCGGTGCTGACGGTCGAGGACGACGGACGCGGCTTCGAGCCCAGCAGTTCGACCGGGTCGACGCGTTCAGGCCTCAGCCTCAGCCAGGCGCTGGCCGAGCAATCGGATGCCGAGCTGATCCGGGATGCGACGACGCGCGGCACGCGCTGGCGGATCGTCCTGCACAATCCAGAGGCGCGACGCGCCTCCGGCCGCTAGGCCTTCTGGGTTTTCGCCGCTTCCTCTGCGACCAGCTCCTTCTTCGACAGCTTCCCGATCAGCGTCTTCGGCAGGGCGGCGCGGAACTCGATCTCGCGCGGCATCTCGATCGGGTTGAGCTTGTCCTTGAGGAACTGGGTTAGTTCCTCCGCCGTCAGCGTCTTGCCGGCCTGGAGCTTGACGAAGGCTTTCGGGCTCTGGCCGCGATAGCTGTCGGCGATGCCGATCACCGTGCACTCCTCGACTGCGGGGTGCTGGTAGACCGCCTCCTCGACGACGCGCGGATAGACGTTGAAGCCGCTGCAGATGATCAGGTCCTTCATCCGGTCGACGATGAAGAAGTAGCCGTCCTCGTCCATCATCGCGATGTCGCCGGTGCGCAGCAGGCCGTCGACCATCTGCTGCTGGGTGGCCTCCGGGCGGCCCCAGTATCCCGCCATCACCTGGGGGCCGCCGATGCAGATCTCGCCGCGCTCGCCACGCGGGACCACCTTGGTCGCGTCCGCGATGTCGCGGAGTTCCACCCGCGTCAGCGGCAGCGGCAGGCCGATCGAGCCTGCCTTGTTGATGCCGCCGAGCGGGTTGCAGTGGGTCACGGGCGAGCTTTCGGTCAGGCCATAGCCCTCGACCAGATGGCAGCCAGTCACCTGCTCGAAGCGCTGCTTGACCTCGAGCGGCACGCGTCGCACTTCCGCATCGCGGTGATTCGGCA
>CAZZLX010000166.1:0-7432 GCA_964655235.1 uncultured Rhizobium sp. | reverse complement strand
TCAGGCCTTCGGCGTGACCGAGCCGACCTCGGGGTCAGACACGCCGGCACTCAAGACGCGCGCGGTGAAGCAGGGGAGCAATTACGTCGTTCACGGCCAGAAGGTCTGGACCAGCCGCGCCTTCGCCACCGACATGATGCTCCTGCTCGCGCGCACGACCCCGCTCGACCAGGTGAAGCGTCGCAGCGACGGGCTCTCGGTGTTCCTGGTCGACCTCCGCGAGAGCCGCGGCAAGACCGTCGACATCCATCCCTTGAAGGCGATGATCAACCACAACACCACCGAGGTGTTCATCGACGGGCTCGAGGTGCCGGAAGAGAACCTGATTGGCGAGGAGGGCCGCGGCTTCCGCTACATCCTCGACGGCATGAACGCCGAGCGCATCCTTCTTTCGGGCGAGGCGATCGGCGACGCGCGCTGGTTCGTGAAGACGGCGAGCGCCTATGCGAGCGAGCGCCATGTCTTCGGCAGGCCGATCGGACAGAACCAGGGCATCCAGTTCCCGCTGGCGCGCGCGCATGCTGAGACCGAGGCGGCCGACCTCGTCGCCCGGCGTGCCGCCGCGCTGTTCGATGCCGGCCGGGACTGCGGAGCGGACGCCAACACGGCGAAGCTGCTGGCCTCCGAGGCTTCCTGGCATGCGGCCGAAGCCTGCATGCAGACCTTCGGCGGCTTCGGCTTCGCCCGCGAATACGACGTCGAACGGAAGTGGCGCGAGACACGCCTTTTCCAGACGGCACCGATCTCGACCAATCTCGTGCTCGCCCATATCGCCCAGCATGTGCTGGGCCTGCCCAAGAGCTATTGAGGAATCGCCAGATGGCCTATCGCGTCGGCGTCATCGGTCTCGGCATCATGGGTAACCGGATGCTCGATCGCCTTGCCCAGCATCCGGATCTCGAGGCCACCGCCGGCTGGGATCCGAGCCAGGCTGCCAGCGAAGCCACAAGGAAGGCTCACCCGGGCCTGGCGATCGAGGCTTCGGCCGAGGCGCTGTGCAAGCGTGCCGACCTCGATTGCGTCTACATCGCCTCGCCGCCGGCGAGTCATGTCGCGCATGCCTTCGTGGCCTTCGATGCCGGCAAGGCGGTGTTCCTGGAGAAGCCGCTGGCGACCGACCTCAAGGAGGCACAAGCGATCGTCGACCGTGTGACGAGCGAGAAGCGGCCCGCCGCGATCAACTTCTCGCTCGCGCATGCGCCGGGCCTAATCGCGCTCGAGGATCTCGTGAAATCCGGGCGGCTCGGCAAGCCGGTCTCGGCATCTGTCGACGTCCAATTCGCCGCCTGGCCGCGTCCCTGGCAGATGGGCGCCGCATCGTGGCTGTCGAAGCGCGCCGAAGGCGGCTTCACCCGTGAGGTGATATCCCACTTCGTCTTCGCCCTTCAGCGTGCCCTGGGATCTCCTGAGATCCTGGAGAGCAAGGCCACGTATCCGGCCGGTGACGGCGCCGAGACCGCGCTCCAGGCACGCGTCCTCTTTGGTGACGTCTCGTCGGTTATCACCGGGCAGGTCGGCGGCACGGCCGTCGCCGACCGCAACGTCACGACAGTCGAGTTCGAACGCGGCGCGATCCGCCTGCTCGACTGGATGAATGTCGAGACGCGCGAGGGGGACAAATGGATCCCGAGCGGCGACTCGCCCGAGGCGCTGCGCCAGCGCGCCCAGGTCGGTCAGCTCGACGCGATCGCGGCCATGCTCGCCGGCCGCGCGCATCGGCTGCCGACGGTCGCCGAAGGTCTGGCGGTCCAGGTCTGCGTCGAGGGACTGCTTGAGTAAGCCTACTCAGCGGCGACCGGCGTCACGCGCACGCGGTTGAAGACGCGGAGCGCGGATTCGTCCGAGAACATCTTGTCCGGCCGCCTGTCGTAGCTGAACAGCGCGATCAGCCGCTTGCGCTGGCCCTGCACGGGGCTCACCCGGTGCACCGACCGCTTGCCGCAGAAAAGCACCAGCGTTCCCGGTTCGACGCGGACTGCCTTCACGCGGCTGCGCCCGCCGCTCAGCACGTCGGCGACGCCGGGATAGTTCTCGTCGTCCTCGCTTCGGATGTAAGGCGCGAACTCGAAGTCGCCACCGGCTTCCGCCTTCTGCAGGAGAAGCGAGACGACGAAATCGTTCGAGTCGAAATGCCAGTGATGGCTGTCGCCGTCCCCGATGATGCTGACGTTGCAATTGAAGATCGGATCGAGCACGCGATGCAGCTCGTCGAGCTTCAGCACCTCGGCGACGAAGCGGGTGAGGCCGTCCCAGCGATAGAGGCGCTGCACAGCGGCCGTCTCCGCCATCGCATCGCCGGCGAGGACATGCATCGAGCTCGGCGAGGTCATCGCCCGAGGATCGTTGGCAGGCAGGTCGGTGCGCGGCGCGCCGTAGGGCGTCAGATGGTGGTCGCGGCGGTGGGCCTCGGGCAGCGCTGCCATCGCCTCGTCGGCCATGCGGCGCACCGCATCGGCAGGAATGAAGCCCGGCAGCATGACGCAGCTCTCGGCTTCCAGCTCGCGGCGGCAGCGCTCGACCAGATCGGCGCGAGCTCGCGGGTCGGTCAGGGGATAGCGCGCCAGATCGACCAGGTCGCGCGGCGGGTTGGCGAATGGATCGGTCATAAGCTTGATCCTAGCCGATCAGGCCGGGATCCGCCGCATCAAGGTTTCCAGCAGGTCAGCCTCCCCCGCCGGCTTGTCCCAGCGGATGCGGGCGACGCGGGGAAAGCGGAGCGCCACGCCGGACTTGTGCCGGGTCGAGCGCTGGGCGGAATCGAACGTGATCTCCAGCACCACGCCCGGCGCCACCTGCCTGACGGGCCCGAAGCGGTCGGTGGTGTTGTTGCGCACCCATTTGTCGAGCTGCATCAGCTCGGCGTCGGTGAAGCCGAAATAGGCCTTGCCGATTGGCACCAGCTCGCCGCCCGGCTTGGTCCAGAGGCCGAAGGTGTAGTCGGAATAGAACGACGAGCGCTTGCCGTGACCGCGCTGGGCATACATCAGCACCGCGTCGATGGTGTCGGCAGCGCGCTTCCACTTGAACCAGAGTCCCTTCGGCCGGCCGGCGACATAGGGACTGTCGGCCCGCTTCAGCATCAACCCTTCGGCATTCAGCGAGTGCGCGTTGAGGCGATGGCGACCGAGTTCCTCCCAGTCCCGGAAGGGGATCATCGGCGAAAGGTCGAGGACGCCGGTCGCAAGCCCGACATGTGCGACCCAGTTCTCCAGCCGCGCCCGGCGCGCATCGAAGCCCAGGTGCCGCAGGTCTTCCTCGCCCTCGAACAGCAGGTCGTAGACGCGGATGAAGGCCGGATAGTCCGTAAGATGCTTCGGGTTGGGCTTCTTGCGGTTGAGCCGCTGCTGCAGGTCGTTGAACGGCGCCACCGTGTCGCCGCGGCGGACCAGGAGCTCGCCGTCCACGACAGCGGAGAACTTGAGGCGGTCGACCAGGTCGGGAAAAGCCGGTCCGACTTCCTCGCCGCCGCGCGAGAAAAGCCGTGCGCCGTCCGGGCCGGCGACGATCTGCACGCGGATGCCGTCCCACTTCCACTCGGCTCGAAAATCCTCAGGCTTGAGCGAAAGCAGGTCGCCCTCCTCCAGCGCCTGGGCCAGCATCAACGGGCGAAACAGCCGGCTGGTGTCGATCTGCGGCGGCGGGGTGCGGCCTTCGATCCAGTCGAACAGCTGCCGGTAGGGCGGATCGAGCCCGTGCCAGACCTCCTCGACCTGCGCGAGCTCGACCTTGCCGTGCTCGGCCAGTGCGGTCTTGGCGAGACGCTCGGAAACGCCGACGCGAAGCCCGCCAGTGAGGAGCTTGATCAGCGCCCAGCGCGCATCGGCATCGAGACGGTCGAGCCAGCCGACGAGCAGCTCCGGTACCTTGGCGCGCGGCGCCAGGGTCAGGGTTTCGACTACCTCGGAGAGGCGGAGATCGTGTCCCGGCTCTTCCTTCGCCGGCCAGATCAGCGCCACGGTCTCGGCGAGATCGCCGACATAATCGTAGGAGAGATCGAACAGCACCGGGTCGACGCGGGACCGCGCGACGTCGCGCACCGCCGCCGGCTTGGCCTCGGCGAAGACCAGCGTGCCGGTCAGCGCTGCCAGCGCATATCCCCGATCCGGATCCGGCGTCTCGGCCAGGTAAGCCTTGAGCAGCCGGAGCTTGGAATTGCGCGCCGGCGTGTAGAGCAGGCTCGAGAGCAGGCGGGAAAAGGACTTCAACTCCCCTCCTCCTCGAAGCCCAGCAGCGAGAGCGCACGGGCGCGGATGCCGCGGCTGGTCGCGTGATGGACCAGCGCGTCCTCGCGGCCATGCGTGACCCACACTTCCGGCGCGCCGACATCCTCGAGCGTGCGGCAGAGCTCGTCCCAGTCGGCATGGTCGGAGATCACCAGCGGCAGCTCGACGCCCCGCTGCTTGGCACGCTGCTTGATCCGCATCCAGCCCGACGCGAAGGCCAACACCGGATCAGCCATGCGGCGCGACCAGCGATCGCCGAGCGCGGACGGCGGCGCCAGCACCAGCACGCCCGCGAACATGCCGGGGGGCGCCTCGGTCGCCGGCCTGAGCTCACCGAGATCGACGCCGAGGCTGCGGTAGAGTTCACAGAGCTCGATCAGCGCGCCGTGCAGATAGATCGGCTGGTCGTACCCCGCCTCGCGCACGAGCCGGATCAGCCGCTGGCACTTGCCGAGGGCGTAGACGCCGACCAAATGCGTGCGGTCAGGGAAGACTTTCATCGAGTGAAGGAGGCGCGCGACCTCATCCTTGTCGTCGGGATGGCGGAAGACCGGCAGGGCGAAGGTCGCCTCTGTGATGAAGACGTCGCACGAGACGGGCTCGAACGGCGGGCAGGTCGGGTCGCGGCGACGCTTGTAGTCGCCTGAGACGACGGCGCGGCTTCCTTGGCACTCCAGGACCACCTGGGCCGAGCCCAGGATGTGCCCCGCCGGCCTCAAAGTGACGCGGACGCCGTTGATCTCGATCGGCTCGCCGTATCCGAGCGGCTGCGTCGTCTTCGCCGGCTCCGGCGCGATCCGGCTCTTCATGATAGCCAGCGTCTCGGGCGTCGCCAGCGCCGCGCCGTGGCCGCCGCGTGCATGGTCGGAATGGCCATGGGTGATCACCGCCCGGTTCACCGGCGAGCTTGGATCGATATAGAAGCCGCCGGGTTCGACCAGGAGGCCTGCCGGCGTCGGCCTGAGCCAGGTTTCTGGATGCTGCATGCGCTAATTCTCAAGGACGCCGAGGCTAGGCCGCAAAGATGGCCTTGCCATCAGGCTCGAATGGGCCATGATGATCTTTACAATTTTGTGACAGCAAGCCGGAGTTTCGCGGGCGTTGGCCACCACGGTCCTTCTCCATCTTCTCGGCGGCGTCGCCTTGCTGCTCTGGGGCCTCCGCATGGTGCGGACCGGCGTGATGCGGGCCTTCGGCGGTGACCTGCGCCGGGCGATCGGCATCGGGCTCCGCAACCGCGTCTCCTCGTTCCTGGTGGGACTCGGCGTGACCGGCGCGGTGCAAAGTTCGACCGCGACCGCGCTCATGACGGCCTCCTTCGCCGAACGCGGGCTGATGACGACCGCCCCCGCTCTGGCTGTCATGCTGGGAGCAGATGTCGGCACCGCCCTGGTGGCACAGGCGCTCTCCTTCGACGTGAGCTGGCTCTCGCCGGCCCTGATCCTCATCGGCTTCGTCGCCTTCTCTAGCATCACGACAACGCGCTGGCGCGATGCCGGCCGCGCCGTGGTTGGTCTCGGCCTGATGCTGCTGGCGCTCCGCCTGATCGTCGAGTCCTCCCAGCCGCTGCAGCACTCGGTCGTGCTCCAGGAAGTGATGACCGCACTGGCGGGCGAGCCGCTGATCGCGATCCTGCTCGGCGCCGGCCTTACTTGGCTGGCCCACTCCAGCCTCGCCATCATCCTGATGGTGATGTCGATGACCGTGATCGGCATCGTGCCGCTGCCGCTGGCGCTCGCCCTCGTGCTCGGCGCCAATCTCGGCGGCGGGCTGCCGGCGGCGATGGCGACCTGGCACGGCGACGCCCCGGCCCGCCGTGTCACCCTCGGCAACCTCTCGTTCCGCCTGATCGGCGTGATCGTGTCGCTGCCGCTCCTCGGCAGCATCGACGGGCTGCTGCCGGCTCTCGGCGGCGACGTCGGACGACAGGTGGTGAACTTCCATCTCGGTTTCAACGTGGCGCTCGCGGTGGCGTTCCTGCTGCTGCTGACGCCGGCGGCCCGCCTGGCCGAGCGGCTGCTGCCCGAGCGGAAGCTCGGCGACGATCCGATGAAGCCCCGCTATCTGGATCCGGCGGTGATCGACTCGCCGGCGTTGGCGATCGCGGCGGCCTCGCGCGAGACGCTGCGCATGGGCGATGCGCTCGAGACCATGCTTCGCGACGTGCTGACGGTGCTCAAGACCGACGACCGCAAGCTCGCCGACGACATCTGCCGGCGCGACAACGTCGTCGACCGGCTGCACGAGGCGATCAAGCTCTACCTGACCCAGGTCAGCCGCGAGGCCCTCGGCGAGGCCGACAGCAAGCGCTGCATGGAGATCATCGCTTACACCACCAATCTCGAGCATGTCGGCGACATCATCGACAAGAACCTGATCGAGCTCGCGATCAAGAAGATCAAGAACCGCCTGCGCTTCTCCGAAGAAGGCTTCGCCGAGATCGGCGGCATCCACGCAACGGTCCTCGACACGCTCAAGCTTTCGCTCGCAGTGTTCATGCAGGGCGACGCAGCCCAGGCGCGCCGCCTGGTCGAGCAGAAGGACTCGATGCGCGACCGCGAACGGGCGGCCGCCGAGCAGCACCTGGAGCGGCTCAAGAGCGGCCGGCCGGAAAGCATCGAGACCTCGTCGCTCCACCTCGACATCCTGCGCGACCTCAAGCGAATCCACTCGCACCTGACCTCGGTCGCCTACCCGATCCTGGAGCAGACGGGCGAGCTCAAGCGGAGCCGCCTCGCGGCCGGCTAGGAATACGACGAACGGGGGGAACCATGTCACGCATAGACCTCGACGCCGGCGACATCGACGATCGTCCCTCGAACCCTTCAGCCAATCCGCACCTCGCCGACGTCATGAGCCGCAGGTCGCTGCTCAAGGGCATGGCCGCGGCCGCGCTTGCCGCGGGCTCGCCGGTGCTTCCGCTCAGGGATGCGCTGGCGCAATCGACCTCGACGCTCGGCTTCACCGAGATCCCACATCAGATGGCCGAGACCCATGCGGTGGCGCCGGGCTATGGCGTCCAGGTCGTGATCCGCTGGGGCGACAAGGTGGCGGCGGACGCGCCGGCGTTCGACCCGACGAACATCACCGCCGAGGCCCAGGCCAAGCAGTTCGGCTACAACAACGACTTCCTCGCCTTCATGCCGCTGCCCTGGGGTTCGAAGAACTCCAATCACGGGCTTCTCTGCGTCAATCACGAATACACCGTG
>CAZZLX010000165.1:0-7440 GCA_964655235.1 uncultured Rhizobium sp. | reverse complement strand
TGGGCCGGCGCTGCCGGGCCGCTATACCGGCGTCCAGCGGCCCCGTAGCTCAGCAGGATAGAGCAGCAGTTTCCTAAACTGTTGGTCGGAGGTTCGAGTCCTCTCGGGGTCGCCAATATCCCCGGCCGCTACCAGTCGCTGGTCTGCGGGAAATACTGGGCGACGAAGCGGTAGGTCTCGCGGATCAGCTGCTCGTTCGCCCGGGTCCGCTCGCTCGTGGCATCCTTCCAGGCCGTTACCAGCACGTCCCACTTCATCAGCCGCTGGTGAAGCTCGTCGCGCATGCGCCGGCTGCGCGACCGTTCGTGCAAGTCCTCGATCATCATCGCTTCGGGCTGCGAGGAGCGCGTGCGACGGTCTGCCGTCGACTTCGGCCGCCAGCTCGGCCTCACCATGCTCGCCCCGATCGCCAAGCCCTTCGACCATGCGATGATGGCTTCCGCGATCCGCCAGTTCGCCCATGTCCAGGTACCGCTGACCGAATCCGATGTCGCCAATGCGCTCAAGGCCGGCGAATTCGGCGTCCACATGCAGCCGATCATCGACGTCCAGTCGCGGCGCGTGGTGGCGGCCGAGGCTCTGGTCCGCTGGCACCATCCGATGCGCGGCATGGTTCCTCCCGACAAGTTCATCCCCATGATCGAGCGGCGGCCGCTGATGCTGCCCCTGACGCTCGAGATCGCACGCCTGGCGCTCAGGGGAATCGCCGATCTTCCAGGCGATGTCGGCGTCGGCATCAACGTGCCGCCGCTCTGCATCGCGGACGCGAACTTCCCCGAGCTGCTGATGGAGGCCGCCGCGACACATCGCGTCGCGCCGTCGCGAATCATGCTCGAGATCACCGAGACCGCGGCCATGGCCGACCCGGTCTTCACCGCGGCCCAGCTGACGCGGCTCCGCATCAAGGGATTCGGCGTCGCCCTCGACGACTTCGGCACCGGGTACGCGTCACTTGTCGAGCTGCACCGCATGCCCGTCTCCTCGATCAAGGTCGACCGCTCCTTCGTGTCGCATATCGTCCGTGACGAGGACGCGACTGCTATCGCCCGTTCCATCATCGGTCTCGGCCAGAGCCTCAAGCTGCAGGTCGTCGCCGAGGGCGTCGAGGACCAGGCCACGCTCGACATGCTGCGCTCCTGGAACTGCGAGCTCGCGCAGGGCTACTTCATCGCGCGACCGATGCCCGCCGCTGATCTGCCGGCTTGGATCAAGGCATGGGACATCAAGTCCGCTGTTCATACTTTCGACTGATGGGTCGGCAAATCGCCGCCCGGTAACGTCCCAAACAGATCAACGAACCTTCGGAGCCGTGTGATGACCGTCAGCAAAGATATGGAGATCCTCGTCGTCGACGACTACGCGACGATGCGGCGGATCATGAAGAACCTCCTCGTCCAGCTCGGATTCAAGAATATCTCCGAGGCCGTGGATGGTGGAGACGCTCTCAGCAAGCTGCGGGTGAAGACCGCCGGCCTCGTCATCAGTGACTGGAACATGGAGCCGATGACCGGCCTCCAGCTTCTCAAGGAGGTCCGTTCCGACTCGAAGCTCAAGGACCTGCCGTTCATCATGGTCACGGCCGAGAGCAAGACCGACAACGTGATCGCCGCCAAGCAGGCGGGCGTCAGCAACTACATCGTCAAGCCGTTCAACGCCGAGACGCTCAAGACCAAGATGCAGAGCGTGATCGGCGCGTTCGACTGACGCAGCGCCCAGCAGGAAGGAATCCGATCATGCCAGACGGGATTCAGGTCGGGCCGGAGATGCCTGAGAACCTCCGCGAAAGGGTATGCGATGCGGACGACGGTCTCACCATCGAGGAGCTGCTCGAACGCTCGCGGGTGATCATCGAGCGCACGGCGGCCCAGTGGCGCCTCGGAGCCCTTTTCGACATCGAGAAGGTGTGGGATCCCTCGGACGCCATCCATCGCAACGTTGCCGATATCAAGGCGTCGCTGCCGAGATTCTTCGAGATCGCACGCGCGACCGGCGACGAGGCGCTCATCCTCGGCTTCGCCCGCATCCGCGAGGCTGCCGACCATCTCAATGCCTGTGCCCAGCGGCTCAACGCGAACCCGGGCGATCCCGAAGAGGATTACCGGCTGATCGCGGATCTCGCGCAGGCGGTCGATAACCTGGAAGAGGCTCTGACCGTCGACCAGCGCGAGTAGGCATCCCGCACGCCGTGTTTCGGGGCGTCGATGCGAGTTCGCGTCGGCGCGCTTCGTGCTTTCGGGGGCGAGGATGTCGAAAGCATTTGCCCCATACTTTCGACTGATGGGTTTGAAGGTCTCGGCCTCGTAGTTTTTTCAAGAGGGCTTCTCGTCCTTCGATGTGCCCAAGCCGCAATGAAAGCCTTGTGGAGATCATCATGGCCAAGCAAATCGTTTCCCCAACGGGACGAGAAACCTTCTTCGAGCCGGACGAGTTCATCGTCAGCAAGACCGACCTCAAGGGCCGGATCACCTACGCCAACGACGTCTTCCTGCGCATGGCGCGGATGACGGAGAAGGAGACCATCGGCGCGCCGCACAGTATCATCCGGCACCCCGGCATGCCGCGCGCGGTGTTCAAGCTCCTGTGGGATCGCATCCTCGCGACCGAGGAGATCTTCGCCTACGTCATGAACATGGCGTCCAACGGCGACCACTATTGGGTCCTGGCCCACGTGACGCCGAGCCGTGACCTCTCGAACAACGTCGTCGGGTTCCATTCGAACCGTCGGCGGCCCGATCCCTCGCAGGTCGCGAAAATCCAGCCTCTCTATCGCGAACTCACGGCGATCGAGAGCGGGACTGCCGACCGCAAGGAGGGCCTCGCCCTCTCCACCGCCAAGCTTGATGCAACCATTCGCAGCACGGGGAAGTCCTACGATGAATTCGTCCTCTCACTCTAAGGCGCTCGCCGCCACTGCCCTGACGGCCGTGGCGCTCGCCGGCGCCGCCGTCTGGGCCGCGCTCGCCGCCTTCAACCCGGGGTTCATCGCCCTTCTGGGCGTGACCTTCCTGGTCGCCGTCGCCGGCGTCGCCTGGCTCGTCCGTCTCGGCCGGTCCATCGACCGGATCTCGACGGTCGCTGCTCGTGCCGCGAAAGGCGACACGGAAGCCCGTGTCGTTCTGCTCGGCGACTCCGGCCCGGTTCACGAGCTCGCCATGGCGGTCAACAGGGTCCTGGACATCAACGACGCCTTCCTTCGCGAGGCGGCTGCGGCGATGGAGCAGGTCCGTCAGGGCCGATTCCTCTCGCGACATGGTGAACGCGGCCTGCCGGGCATCTATCGGATCTGTGCTGAGACGATCGGTTCGGCGACCACGGTGATGGCCGAGCGTGTCGACCAGAACAAGCGCATGGCGGCCGATTTCGAGGCGCGCCTCAAGGGCGTGATCGACGCGGTCGCCTCTGCCGCAACCGAGCTGCAGGCGACGGCGGAGACTATCGCCGGCACGGCGGAGACCTCCACGCAGCGGGCGACGGCCGTTGCCGCCGCCTCCGAGCAGGCGTCGACAAACGTGCAGACGGTCGCCGCCGCGGCGGAAGAGCTGTCGAAGTCGATCACAAAGATCAGCCACCAGGTCCAGGGATCGACGGCGATCGCCAACACGGCCGTGGACGAGGCCCGCCGCACCGACGGGCGCGTGCAGGCGCTGACCGAAACCGCGCAGAAGATCGGCGAGGTCGTCCAGCTCATCAACGACATCGCGTCGCAGACCAATCTGCTCGCGCTGAACGCGACGATCGAGGCGGCGCGCGCCGGTGAAGCCGGCAAGGGCTTCGCGGTCGTGGCCTCCGAGGTCAAGTCTCTGGCGACCCAGACGGCGCGTGCGACCGAGGACATCTCGGCGCAGGTGACGGCCATCCAGGGCGCGACCCAGGAGGCGGTCGAGGCGATCCGCAGCATCGGCACGACCATCGGCCGGATCAGCGAGGCCAGCACCGCGATCGCGTCGGCGGTCGAGGAGCAGGGCGCGGCGACGCAGGAGATCGCGCGCAACGTCCAGCAGGCGGCGGCCGGGACCCACGAGGTCTCCGACAACATCGCCGGCGTGACCACGGCGGCCGGAGAAACCGGTGCCGCGACCACGCAGATGCTGTCGGCGGCGAAGGAGCTTGCGGGCCAGGCCGAAACCCTTCGGCGTGACGTGGCCAACTTCTTCGAGAAGGCGCAGGCAGCCTAGAGCGTACCAAAGTCGACGGCGGCGGAGAATCCGCCGCCGTCGAGAATTCGTCGCGGGGAAAGGGTCACGGCAATGCCGTGACCCTTTTCTCTTCATTCGATCGGTTTCGCGGTCACGCGATGTCAATCTTTCGATGGATGGTTCCGCTCGATCGACACTGCTTTGATGGTCCATCGAAACGACCTACTTCGAGCGAGACAAAAGATGACGACCAAGCTTCTCAACTTCCGGATCCGGGGCCGAATGCTGGTCGGATTCGGTGCGGTTTGTCTCGTCCTCGGTGCTGCGGTGGGCAGCACGCTCTGGCAGGTGAACCGCGTCGCCGAACGCTCCGACCGAGTGGTCGACCTCCGCGTTCCGGCCGCTTCGAGCGCCAAGGATATCACCGCGGCCGTGTACAACTCGCTGGCTTCGCTTCGTGGCTGGATCCTGACCGGAGCGGCGGACCAGAAGTCCGCGCGCGCCGGGGCCTGGCAGGAGCTGTCGGCGGCGTCGGCGGAAATGGACAAGCTCTCCCAGAGCTTCGCCGACGAGAAGGACCGCCAGACCTGGACCAGCGTCAAGGCGCTGCTCGGCGAGTTCGCCCAGGTCCAGGCGAGCGTCGAAGCCGTCGCCAACACCGAGGATGCCTTCCCGGCAACCAAGATCCTCACGACCGAAGGCGCACCGAAGGCTAGTGCGCTGGTCAAGTCGATCACCGGACTGATCGAGGCCGAGACCACGCGCGAGGCGATGCCCGAGCGCATGGCGTTGCTCAAGGCGATGGCCGACCTCCGCGGCAATACGGCGCTCGCGCTGGCCGAGCTACGCGCCTACCTGTTGACCGGCGAAGCGCAGTTCAACCAGTCTTTCGACGAGAAATGGGGGATCGCGAGCAGGGCGCTGGTCGAGGTGAACCGGCTCTCGTCGATCATGCCGCAGGCCCAGGTTGAGACCGTGGCGACCATCGCGAGGACGCGCGAGGAATTCGCCGAAGTTGCGAAGCGCCTGATCGCGGTTCGCTCATCGGACCAGTGGAACGTGCCCGTGCATCTTCTGCGGACCGAGGCTGCGCCGCGCGCGGAGAAGATCTTGGCGGCCCTTGCTGGCGCCAAGCAGGAGAACGGAACGCGTTCGGGCGGCTTCGTCGGCGGGCAGCAGGCCAAGCTGCAGGCCGACGCCGGCGTCATGACCAGCGCGATCTCGTCGCTCGTGGTGCTTCAGTGGACGCTGCTGGCAGTCGGGCTCGGGCTCGGCGCGGCGATCGCGCTGCTTACCAGCCGCTCGATCGTCAAGCCGCTCAATGCGATGACCGGCACCATGGACGGGCTCGCAGGGGGGAACTTGAAGATCGAGGTTCCGGCCCGCGAGCGCACCGACGAGATCGGCGAGATGGCGGCCGCGGTCCAGGTGTTCAAGGACAACATGCTCCGGGCCGCGGAACTCGAGTCGGCGCGCAAGGCCGAAGAGGAGGCGAAGGAGAAGCGTCGCCGCGCGCTTGAAGCGCTGATCATCGAGTTCGACACGCGGGTCAAGGAAGTCGTTAATGTCGTCTCGTCCGCCGCGACCGAGCTGCAGACCTCGGCCGAGACGATGTCCTCCACGGCCGAGGAGACGAGCCGGCAGTCGTCTGCGGTCGCGGCGGCGTCCGAGCAGGCGTCGACCAACGTGCAGACGGTGGCCGCCGCGACCGAGGAGCTGTCCTCCTCGATCAGCGAGATCAGCCGGCAGGTGTCGGAGTCGTCCAAGGTCGCGCACCGCGCGGTCGACGAGTCGAGCCGTGTCAGCGGCACGGTCCAGGGTCTGGATCGCGAGGCGCAGAAGATCGGCGAGGTGGTCCAGCTGATCAGCGACATCGCGTCCCAGACCAACCTGCTTGCGCTGAACGCGACCATCGAGGCGGCGCGCGCCGGCGAAGCGGGCAAGGGGTTTGCAGTCGTCGCGGCTGAGGTGAAGAGCCTCGCCACGCAGACGGCCAAGGCGACCGACGACATCGGCCAATTGATCGGCCAGATCCAGAGCGCCACCAAGGGAACCGTCGAGGTGATCGGCTCGATCGGGAAAACGATCGAGGAGATCAGCGGCATCTCGACGGCGATCGCCTCGGCGGTCGAGGAGCAGGGCGCCGCGACCCAGGAGATCACGCGCAACGTCCAGCAGGCGGCTCAGGGGACGACCGAGGTCTCGACCAACATCGTCGGCGTCACCCAGGCGGCCGGCGAGACGGGCTCGGCTGCGACCCAGGTTCTAGGCGCCGCCGGCGAACTGTCACGCCAGGCGACGACCCTCCGGGCGCAGGTTGACGACTTCCTGGTCAAGGTGCGTGCCGCCTGAGCCCCCCGCAGGCGCCGTACCGCACGAAGGGCCATGGCACCGCCATGGCCCTTCTCTTTTGGCATCGGTCCAAAGACAACGGGCGCACCTCGCGGCGCGCCCGGTCCTCGCCGCCTGGTGCGGCGATGCTACGGATTGGCTTTAGGCGCCGGAGCCTTGGGCGCCTCGATGGTCACGTCGACCTTGGCGGGGCGGCTGCCGCCGATGCCACCGATCGAGCCGCCCATGAAGATGAAGGCGAGCAGACCGACGACGACCACCAGGCCGCCGACGATGAAGTAGAGGCCGCCGTTGCCGCCCGAGCCGTTCGTGGTGTCAGCCATTGGGATCTCCTGATCGCGAAGGATCGCGCCCGGAGCAAACGCCGGCCAAGCCCGGCGGTTCCGCCGCCCAGCGGGCACGGAAATGTCACACGGTCAGCGACGGAGGTGGCAGGCCACCCAGTGGCCGTCGCTGCTCTTTTCGAGCTCGGGCGCTTCCTGGCTGCAGCGAACTTCCGCGATCGGGCATCGGGTGTGGAAACGGCAGCCGGAGGGCGGGCGTATCGGGTTCGGCACGTCGCCCTGGAGCACGATGCGCTTGCGCTTTACCAGCGGGTCGGGGATCGGGACCGCAGAGAGCAGCGCCTCGGTGTAGGGGTGCCTTGGGTTGTCGTAGAGCTCGCGCGCCGGCGCGATCTCGACGACGCGGCCCAGATACATCACCGCGATCCGGTCCGAGATGTGCTCGACCACCGAAAGGTCGTGGGCGATGAACAGATAGGTCAGCCCGAACTTCTCCTGCAGGTCCTCGAGCAGGTTGATCACCTGAGCCTGGATCGAGACGTCGAGCGCCGAAACCGGCTCATCGCAGATGATCAGTTTCGGCTCCACTGCGAGCGCACGTGCGATGCCGATGCGCTGGCGCTGGCCGCCGGAGAACTCGTGCGGGAAGCGGTGGCGGTGGTCAGGCT
>CAZZLX010000164.1:0-7443 GCA_964655235.1 uncultured Rhizobium sp. | reverse complement strand
TACGGCCTGAACCTCCTCGGCATCGGCGTCCACCGCGCCGACGTGGCCCAGGCGACCGCGTACGGCCACGTCATGCACGACACCATGAGTGCGGTCGCCGCATGCCGCCACCCGACGCTGGCGGTCATCAAGGGTATCTGCGTCGGCGGCGGGCTCGAGATCGCGCTCATGTGCGACATGCGGATCTGCGGGACCTCGTCGCGCTTCGGCGTGCCGATCAACCGGCTCGGCCTGGTGATGGCCTATCCGGAGATCGACGCGCTGATCCGTCTCTGCGGGGAGTCGGCCGCGCTCGAGATCCTCTACGAGGCGCGTGTCTTCGGTGCCGATGAGGCGATGCAGAAGCGGCTGGTCAACCGCGTGGTCGCCGACGATAAGGTCGAGGAGGAAGGATATACGGCCGCGCGGCGGATCGCCGACGGGGCGCCGCTGGTCAATCGCTGGCACAAGAAATTCGCACGGCGTCTCGCCGAGGTTCGGCCGCTTTCGCCTGAGGAGTCGGCCGAGGGTTTCGCCTGCTTCGGCACCGAGGACTATCGCGCCGGCCGTGACGCCTTTCTGGCGAAGACCAGGCCGGCCTTCAAGGGACGCTGAGCTTCGCTCAGGACTTGTCGCCGAGGCACTGGCTCTCGAAGGTCTTCGAGAGCGCGCTGATCTCGTCGGGCTCGAGCGTCTTCGGGAAGGACGGCACCGCCGCCTTCACCACCTTGTTGAAACAGGCTTGGTGCTTGTGCTTCGCGACCCATTTCGGATCCTTGTCGACGAGGCCGGTCAGCGTGATCGAGACCAGCTTCGAGGTGCCGCTGTCGAGATCGTACTCGGTGGTGGTGGTGCCGATGCAGCTGGTCGCGGCCGTATCGAGGTCGCGGTAGGGTTCGAGCTCCATGAGCCTCGGCGAGATCGGCTCGATCGTCTCGTTCTCGACCTGATGGTAAGCGACCGCGTTCTTGTCGCGGCGGAGCGCACGGACGGCGCGATAGACGAAGAGATCATAGGGCGTGATCTTCTCGCCGAGCTCGAGCGTCGCGCTGCCACTCATCTTGGCGCTGGCGATGCCGCCGTTGCACCGGTCGCCGCGCTCGAGGACACCGACCAGGTCGAGATCGCCACCCATGTCGCGGGAATCCTTGCTCTGGGACTCCGTCACCGGCCAGCCGGTGACCAGCGCGATGGCCGAGTAGACGCCGGCGTCGCCGACACCTTCAGCGAGGTCGACGACCACGACATTCCGGTGATAGCCGGCGATCCGATACTTGTAGAAGGGCACGCGGGTCTGCTTGGCGCCCTTGAAGGCGTTGGCGTAGACGCCCTTCACCTCGGCGACGTAGTAGTCGCCTTTGATCTCGATCGGCGCTTTCCGGTAGTGCTGGTTGCACACCTTGATCGGGAGCGCCTGCTCCTTCTCGGTCTCGAAATGCACGTCACCCATCCGCACCAGCTGCTGGATGCAGAAGGGATGGACGGCTGCCTCGACGGCGAGCGCGCGGCTGGCGGGAAGGGCGGCGAGGGCGGCGACAAGAACGGCGAGAGAACTGTGGCGCATGGAGCGGGGACCTCCGCGCCTGTAACAGCGGTACTCCCGTAGGGTTCCCGACGGGGCGCCTTTTTATTGCGTCGTCTATTTGGCCGCTTGGCGAACCGCCGTGATGACCCGCTCCTGGTCGGCCGGTTCCAGGTAGGGATGCATCGGGAGGCTGAGAACCAGCCCCGCCAGCTCCTCGGAGACCGGAAGCCCGCCTTTGGCGGTGGGGAAGTGGCGGTAGCCTTCCTGCCGGTGGACAGGGATCGGGTAGTAGATCGCGGTCGGCACGCCGGCGGCGTCCAGCGCCTTGGCGACCTCGTCGCGGTTCTCGATCAGGATCGTGTACTGGGCCCAGGCCGAGACGTTGCCGGGTGCGATGCGCGGCACCTCGCATATATCGGCGAGCGCGTCGGAGTAGCGCCGGGCGACGCGGTCGCGCGCGACGATCTCTTCCTCGAGGATCGACAGCTTCTCCAGCAGGATCGCCGCCTGCATCGTGTCGAGCCGCGAGTTCAGGCCGATGCGGACATTGTGATACTTGTCGATGCCCTGGCCGTGCATGCGGATGCTGCGGAGTAGCGCATCGATCTCGCTGTCGTCGGTAAAGACCGCACCGCCGTCGCCGTAGGTGCCGAGCGGCTTCGACGGGAAGAAGCTGGTCGAGGTCACCGGTGCCAGCGAGCCGACGCGGCGGTTGCCCTGCGCGCCGCCGTAGCTCTGCGCTGCATCCGAAAGGATCTTGAGGCCGTATTTGCGGCAGACCGGCTCGAGCTTGGTGAAGTCCGCCGGCTGGCCGAACAGGTCGACCGGCATCGCGACCTTCGGCGCGAGGCCCGCCTCGCGCGCGGCGCGGACGCTGAGCTCCAGGCTTTCTGCCGTCACGTTGAAGCTCGCGCGATCGACGTCAATGAAGACGGGCGTGGCGCCCGCGAGCACCACGACCTCGGCCGAGGCGACGAAGGTGAAGGAGGGAACGAGCACCGCGTCGCCCGGGCCGATGCCCCAGGCCATCAGCGGCAGCAGCAGCGCATCGGTGCCGTTGGCGCAGCTGATGCAGTGCTTGACGCCGGAGAAGGCCGCGAGCTTCGCCTCGAGCTCGCGCACCTCGGGCCCGAGGATGAACTGGCCATGCGCCAGCACACGCGCCAGCGCTTCATCAAGACGCGGGCCGATGCGGCGGCGCTGGGCCTGGAGATCGACGAAGGGAAGGCGCGAGGTCATGGGCGCTTCTTAGCACCCTCCCCGGGCGGCCGGGGAGGGGCAAGGCGACGCATGGAACTCGAGGCTAGTGCTTGAGGATCTGGCTCAGGAACAGCTTGGTGCGGTCGGACTTCGGGTTCTGGAAGAACTCTTCCGGCGGCGCCTGCTCGACGATCTCGCCGTAGTCCATGAAGATCATGCGGTCGGCGACGGTGCGGGCGAAGCCCATCTCGTGCGTGACGCAGATCATCGTCATGCCGTCCTCGGCGAGGCCGACCATGACGTCCAGCACTTCCTTGATCATCTCGGGATCGAGCGCCGAGGTGGGCTCGTCGAACAGCATGATCTTCGGCTGCATGCAGAGCGAGCGGGCGATCGCCACGCGCTGCTGCTGGCCGCCGGAGAGCTGGCCCGGATACTTGCCGGCCTGCTCGGGGATGCGGACGCGCTGCAGGTACTTCATCGCGTTCGCCTCGGCTTCGGCCTTCGGCATCTTGCGCACCCAGATCGGCGCCAGCGTCAGGTTCTCCAGCACCGTCAGGTGCGGGAACAGGTTGAACTGCTGGAACACCATGCCGACTTCGCGCCGGACAAGGTCGATGTTCTTCACGTCCTGGCTGAGCTCGATGCCGTCGACGACGATCTGGCCCTTCTGGTGCTCTTCCAGGCGATTGATGCAGCGGATCATCGTCGACTTGCCGGAGCCCGACGGCCCGCAGACGACGATGCGCTCGCCGCGATGGACGGAGAGGTTGATGTCCTTGAGGACGTGGAAGTCCCCGTACCACTTGTGGACGCCCGACATCTGAATGACGACGTCGGTCGATACCTTGCGCTGCGGGTGTGCAGTCTGAGCAGTCATCGTCGGTTCCGCCTCCCAGGGGCCTTCAGGCCTCGTATGGTATCAATGATTACAATTCGCTAGGCGCAACTGCAACCGCTTCCTTCCCCTTGCGCCGGAAGGGGCGGTGCCGCCACGATGGCGCGGCATTTCTGCCGGCTAGCCTCGGAGAGCGACGGATGGCACTCAAGGGAACGTTCAGGCCCGACACGATCATCACCCATGCGGGGCTCGATCCCGAGGCGAACCACGGCATCGTCAACCCGCCCGTCTATCACGCCTCGACCATCACCTTCCCCAGCGTCGCCGCCTGGGACGAGGCGCACAAGCCGGACTTCAAGGGCTTCGTCTACGGCCGCTACGGCACGCCGACGCACCGCGCCTTCGGCGAGGCGGTGGCGGCGGTCGAAGGCGGTGCCGGCTGCATCGCGTTCCCGTCGGGCTTCGCCGCGGTGGTCGGCGCGATCCTCGCCTTCGTGAAGACCGGCGACCACATCCTGATGGTCGACTCCGCCTATTTCCCGAACCGGCGGCTCTGCGACAACTTCCTCAAGAACATGGGGATCGAGACGACCTACTACGATCCGCTCGTCGGCGGTGGCATCCGCGACCTGATCCGCCCCAACACCAGGATCGTCTACACGGAATCGCCCGGCACCGGCACCTTCGAGATCCAGGACATCCCGGCGATCGCCGAGGAGGCGCACAAGAAGGGCTGCGTCGTGCTGATGGACAACACCTGGTCCGGCGGCATGTTCTTCAACGCCTTCAAGCACGGCGTCGACGTATCGATCCAGGCCGCGACCAAGTACATCGTCGGCCACTCGGATGCGATGCTCGGCACCGTGACCGCCAACGCCGCGAACCTGCCGGCGGTCGAGGCGGGCTTCAAGGCGCTGGGCTATTCGGTCGGTCCCGACGACGTGTATCTCGGTCTCCGTGGCCTCCGCACGATGCATGTGCGGCTCCGCCAGCATCAGGAGAACGCGATCAAGGTCGCGTCCTGGCTCGAAGGCCAGCCGGAGGTCGCGCGCGTGCTGTGCCCGGCACTGCCGAGCTTCCCCGGCCACAAGCTTTGGAAGCGCGACTTCACCGGCGCGTCCGGGCTCTTCTCGGTGCTGCTCAAGGAGCGGCCGAAGGCGGCGGTCGACGCGTTCCTCGACACGCTCAAGATATTCCGCATGGGCGCCTCCTGGGGCGGCTACGAGAGCCTGGCGCTGCCGGTCTCGAACGTGCTGCATCGTTCCGCGGTGCCCTGGACCGAGAAAGGCACGCTGATCCGGCTTCACATCGGGCTCGAGGATGCCGACGACCTGATCGCCGACCTCAAGGCCGGCCTCTCGAAGCTGAGCCAGGTGGCGAAGGCGGCGTGAGCACGACAGCCGCCCACGTTCTTTCGCCCGAGGTCGAAGAGGTCCTGACGTTCGACGAGCGCGGCCTCGTGCCCGCGGTCGCCCAGCAGTTCGACACCGGCGAGGTGCTGATGCTCGCCTGGATGAACCGGGACTCGATCGCCGAGACGCTGGCGACCGGCCAGGTCTGCTACTGGTCGCGCTCGCGCCAGAAGCTCTGGCGGAAGGGCGAGAGCTCGGGCCAGGTCCAGCGCCTGGTCGAGCTCCGTGTCGACTGCGACGGCGACATGCTCCTGCTCAAGGTCGACCAGACCGGGGTGTGCTGTCACACCGGCCGGCGGTCCTGCCTGTTCCGGGCTTGGCGGGACGGGAAATGGGTCGAAATCCAAAGGGTTCTAATTTCACCGGGAACCCTCTACGGCAATTCGGAATACCCGGCGCAGGAACTCGCGCGGTAGCCCGTTCCAACCTTAGGAGGTCGGCCGGCGTTGAGTCGTGCGATGGACGAAACGGCCGACGAGGCATTGATGGCGCGGATCGCCAACGGCGACCGGGTGGCCTTTGGCACCCTGGTTTCCCGGCATCTCGACCGTGCCGTCAGAACCGCCCAGCGCCTGCTGGGCGATCGTGGCGAGGCGGAGGACGTGGCCCAGGACGCCTTCCTCAGAGTTTGGCAGCACGCCGACCGCTGGCGGCCGGAGGGGGGACGGTTCACGACCTGGCTTTATCGGGTCGTGGTCAACGCCGCGATCGACCGGCTGCGGAAGCCCCGGACCACGCCGATCGAGGACTTGGCCGAGCCGGAGGACGAGCAGCCGAATGCATTCCGGACGCTGCACCGGGCCGAGGTCTCGAAATCGGTCCAGGCGGCGGTCGGCGAGCTCCCGGAGCGCCAGCGCACCGCGCTGACGCTCTGCCACTACGAGGGGCTCGGCAACATCGAGGCGGCCGAGGTGATGGGCATCACCATCGGTGCGCTGGAATCGCTTCTGATCCGCGCCAAGCGGCACCTGCGGGATCGCCTGCAGCCGCTGATGGCGGATCTGGTGGAGGATGGTCATGACGCGTGAGACAGAACTGACACCGACCGAGGAGCGCCGGCTCGACCGAGTGCTCGATGCCTGGCAGGTGCCGCCCGCCCGGTCGGCGGTCCTGCATGCGATCATGGCCAAGGCGGTGCGGAAGCCCCCGGCCTTCAGCTGGACCTGGCTTCGGATCAGCACGCTGGCCGCCGCCGCCTGCCTCGGTCTCGTGGTCGGCTGGGTGCTCGACGGCTCGGAGAGCCTGGCGACCTCGCTCGATCCCAATTTCGATACGCTCTACTTCTCGGGCGACGCGATCGAGGGAGACGTTCTGTGATCGCGCGTCTGGAAGGCCGCTGGGTCGGCTGGGTGCTGGTCGTCTCGCTGGCTCTCAACCTGTTCCTCGCCGGCGTCGTCGGCATGCGCTACTGGCGCGAGAACGTCCGCTCGCCCGACCGGGCGGCGTTCGGTCCCATCGGCCGCATGACCCAGGGAATGCCGGAATCCGGACGCGCCAAGGTCCGTGCCGAGGTGGACGCGAAGCGCGAGCAGTTCCGCGAGCAGAGCCGCGAGTTCCGCCGGGCGCGCGGCGAGGCGGTGCAGGCGCTGGCGGCCGAACCCTTCGACCGCGCCAAGGTCGACGCCGCGTTCGCCGAGGCCCGTCGTCGCGCCGACGCGATGTCGGCGATCATGCAGTCGGCGATCATCGAGGCGAGCGCGCGGCTGACGCCAGAGGAACGCAAAGCGTTCCGCGAGCGGCTGGCCGAGCGCGATCGTGAGCGCGAGCGCCGGCCGACCCGGAACTGAGTCTCAGCCCTTCCGCGGCAGCCGCGCCAGGAGGCCGTCGATCGCTCCGGGCGGCATCGCCTGCAGCAGCCATACCAGCGTCGCCATGGGCCAGGGAAAGGCGATGCGTGCCTTGTTGCGCGCAAGCCTCTTCTTGATCAGGCGGGCCGCCTTCGGCGCATCCATCAGGAACGGCATCGGAAAGCGGTTGCGCTGGGTCATCGGCGTGTCGACGTAGCCGGGACAGATCACGCTGACGCCGATGCCCTTCGATGCGAGTTCGCCGCGCAGGGATTCCCCGAAGACTTTGACGGCCGCCTTGCTCGCGCAATAGGCCGGCGCACCTGGAAGGCCGCGATAGCCGGCGAGCGACGACATCAGGGCCACTTGGCCGCGACCTCGCCGCTCCATCCTCGGAAGGGCTGGCAGAACCGTGCTGACCACGCCGTCTATGTTGACTGCGAAGATATGCCGAACCTGATCGGCGGATTCACCCGTGCTGCGACTTCCGGCGGAGATGCCGGCATTCGCTATGAGCAGATCGAGGGCACGCCGATCGTCGGCGGCTTCGACCCACCGTGTCGTCGCTGCGGCATCGACCACGTCCACCAAATCGACGTCGACCTCCGCGCCGAGGGCCCGGCATCGCGCGGCGATGCCTTCGAGGCGTAAAGTGTCGCGTCCGCCGAGTGCCAGGCGAACGCCTGGTGCGGCATAGGC
>CAZZLX010000163.1:0-7451 GCA_964655235.1 uncultured Rhizobium sp. | reverse complement strand
CGGGAGTGAGATCCTCAGTCGCCAGGAAGAGCTCGGCACGCTGCTATCCCGCGAGGAAGGCAAGACCAAGCCCGAGGGCATCGGCGAGGCCAATCGCGCCGGCAACATCTTCAAGTTCTTCGCCGGCGAGGTGCTGCGCCAGGCTGGCGAGAAGGTGGGCTCGGTCCGCCCCAACGTCGACGTCGAGGTGACCCGCGAGCCGATCGGCGTTGTCGGCATCATCACGCCGTGGAACTTCCCGATCGCGATCCCGGCCTGGAAGATCGCCCCGGCGCTCGCCTACGGAAACTGCGTCGTGTTCAAGCCGGCCGACCTGGTACCCGGCTCGGCCTGGGCGCTCTCCGAAATCATCAGCCGCGCCGGTCTGCCGAAAGGCGTTTTCAACCTGGTGATGGGACGCGGTTCCGAGGTCGGCGCCACGCTCCTCGCCGACAAGCGCGTCGCCGGCATCAGCTTCACCGGCTCGGTCCAGACCGGCCGCAACGTCGCGCGCAGCGCGGTCGAGCGGATGGCCAAGGTCCAGCTCGAGATGGGCGGCAAGAACCCGCTGGTCGTGCTCGACGACGCCGACCTCAAGGTCGCGGTCAACTGCGCGGTCCAGGGCGCCTACTACTCGACCGGCCAGCGCTGCACCGCCTCCTCGCGCCTGATAGTGACCGAGGGCATCCACGACAAGTTCGTGGGATCCATGGTCGACAGCCTGAAGGCGCTCAAGATCGGCGACGCGTTGAAGCCCGAGACCCAGATCGGCCCGGTGGTCGACCAGAGCCAGCTCGACCAGGACATCAGCTACATCGATATCGCCAAGAAGGAAGGCGCCAAGCTCGCCTTCGGCGGCGAACGCCTCAACCGCGACACCGAGGGCTTCTACCTCGCCCCTGCCCTCTTCACCGAGACCACCAACCAGATGCGGATCAGCCGCGAGGAAGTCTTCGGCCCGGTCGCCAACGTGATCCGTGCGAAGAACTACGACGAGGCGCTGGCGATCGCCAACGACACCGAGTTCGGCCTCTCGGCCGGCATCTGCACGAGCTCGCTCAAGTATGCCAACGACTTCAAGCGCTCGTCCCAGGCCGGCATGGTGATGGTCAACCTGCCGACAGCCGGCGTCGACTATCACGTGCCGTTCGGCGGCCGGAAGGGCTCCAGCTACGGCCCGCGCGAGCAGGGCCGCTACGCCGCCGAGTTCTACACCACGGTCAAGACCGCCTACACGACGGCCTGACCAGCCGCGCGCCCCTCTCCCGCGTTCTCTCGCGGGAGAGGGTTCCGCTGTATGATCCTCCCATGCTGAGTGACGACCAGATCGCGGCCTACCGCCGCGACGGGTTCCTCGTGGTGAAGGGCTTCGCCGATCCGGCCGCCTGCGACCGGCTGGTCGCGCGCAGCTACGAGCTGATCGACGCCTTCGATCCGGCGACGATCTCGGTCTTCACCACCAACGAACAGACCCGCACGACCGACGACTATTTCCTCGGATCGGGCGATACGATCCGCTGCTTCTTCGAGGCCGAAGCCTTCCGGAACGGCGTGCTCGCGGTGCCGAAGCGCCGGGCGATCAACAAGATCGGCCACGCGCTGCACGACCTCGATCCGAAGTTCGAGCCGTTCTCGCGCGACCCGAAGCTCAAGACGATCGCGCACCAGATCGGGCTCGGCGACGCGAGGCTCCTGCAGTCAATGGTGATCCTGAAGCCGCCCGGCATCGGCGGCGAGGTCTCGGCGCACCAGGATGCGACATTCCTCTACACCGACCCGGTCACCGTCGCCGGCTTCTGGTTCGCGCTCGAGGATGCCACGATCGAGAATGGCTGCATGTGGGCCCTTCCCGGCGGCCATCGCCTCGGGCTCAAGCGCCGGTTTCGGCGCTTCGGCGACACGGTCGTTTTCGACGAGCTCGATCCGAACCCCCTTCCCTTGCCGCCGGAAGGGTACGCGCCGCTCGAGGCGCCGAAGGGAACGCTCGTGCTGCTCGACGGTCTCCTCCCCCACTGGAGTGCCGCCAACAGCTCCTCCAAGTCGCGCGTGGCCTACTCCCTTCACGTGATCGACGGCGCCGCCCATTATCCCGACGACAACTGGCTTCGCCGCTCGCCCGACCTGCCGCTTCGAGGGTTCTGAACCGATCATGCGCTATCCCACCAACCCGACCTGGGAAGCGGTCGCCGCGCCCGCGATCGCAGAGACCCGGGCCTGGATCGCCGGCCGCAGCTTTCCGGACGACAAGCCTCTGATCGACGTGGCCCAGGCCGTTCCCGGATATCCGCCGCCGAAGCCGCTGACCGATCACCTGGCACGCCTGGTCGCCGATCCGGGCTCGCATCGCTACACCGAGATCGAAGGCCTGCCGACGTTGCGGCAGGCTCTCGCCGATCACATGAGCGGCTTCTACGACGCTACGATCGGCGCGGAGAACGTCGCGATCGCCGCCGGCTGTAACCAGGCCTATTGCCTGACGATGCAGGTGCTCTGCGCGCCTGGCGACGAAGTGATCCTGCCGCAGCCCGCCTACTTCAATCATCAGATGTGGCTCGACGGCCTCGGCATCCGCGCCGTCCACCTGCCGTTCCGGCCGGATCGCAAAGGGGTGCCCGATCCCGACGAGGCCCGCAGGCTGATCGGGCCGAAGACGCGTGCGATCGTGCTGGTGACCCCCAACAACCCGACCGGCGCGGTCTATCCGGCTTCCGAGATAAGGCGCTTCTACGAGCTCGCCCGCGAGCGCGGGATCGCCTTGGTGCTGGACGAGACCTACAAGGACTTCCTGCCGGCCGACGGGGCGCCGCACGACCTGTTCGGCGATCCCGGATGGGCCGACACCGTCGTCCACCTCTACAGCTTCTCGAAGGTCTATTGCCTGACCGGCTGGCGGGTCGGTTCGGTGATTGCGCATCCCGACCTGATCCGGCGCATCGCCAAGGCGATGGACTGCGTCGCGATCTGCGCGCCGCGCCTCGGCCAGGAGGCGGCGCTGTTCGGCCTCGCCCATCTCCGCGACTTCGTCGATGGCAACACGCGGATGATGCGAAGCCGCGCCCAGGCAGTGGCCGAGGCGTTCCGAACCAACGATCCCGGCTACGAGTTGGTCAGCGTCGGCGCCTACTTCGCCTATGTCCGCCACCCCTTCGGCGGCACGGCGGGCCGCGAGGTGGCGAAGCGCCTTGCCGACGAGCAGAATCTGCTCTGCGTCCCCGGCGCCATGTTCGGCCCTGGCCAGGAGGACTATCTCCGCCTCGCCTTCGCCAACGTCGAGACCGAACTGATGCGGGAGATGGTGCGCCGGCTCAGGGCCAGCATTTGAGAAATCGGTCGCCGCTACCGTGAGCGAATGCGCATGGCGATTACCCGCTCAAATTTATCCAGAAACGGCTGATTTCATCCGCATTTTTTTGATCACGAGTAAAAGTTGCCCCCAAACCTGCACCCAGGTGGATCCGGGCTGAAGTGGCATTCTTCTTTTGTGGCTTCAGGTGAGCGCTCAATGCGCAAATCCAATTGTGGATTGGCCCTGACCTGCTAGCCATCGTGATCGGGCCGGAGAAATCTACCTTCCGGCGGTCCAACATTGGGAGGCAGAGCACTACGGATCTTGCGACTTGTTTGCCATTAATATGCGGCCAACCAATCATTGAAGAGAGAATATACTTTGCCCATATAGTCCTCGCGCCAACTCGTTAATACCAAGATACGTCCGGTGCGAGGATCAATCCCAACTCTCTGACCGCCGAAACCGACCCACCAATAAGATTCGCCTCTTTGCCCAGAACCGGCGACGCCCATTCCTCGCGCTCCTGAATTCGATGCACTTGTCGCCAATCGCCCGTTTGGGCGTACCCATGTCTGGTAGCCATAGCTTGGAAATGTTTCACCGGTCCGCTTAGCGGAATTTTCGATTTGATGAGTGGTAGCAGCCTTCATGAAGTCGCTTTTACAGGTGTCGGGGGACTTAAGCTGAGCTAACGACCAGAGAGCGAGCCTGCCCCAGTCTCTTGTTATGGCGCTAGCCCCAGCTTGCGCGATCGCGACATCATCCTTGTCGAGCAGCCAAAACCCCGTGGCCTCGGCTCCGATCTGCGACCAGATGTACCGTTGGAAGGCCGTCCCGAACCCCAGTGTCGAGTCGACGACGAATCCAAGCGCCTGGGTGTCGTTCCCGAGATAGCGAAACTCCTTGCCTGACGGGATATCGCGAGAGCTGTATTTCCGCATCACCTCGATCAAAGATACCTTGCCAGAGCGAACGTCGACGAATTGTCCCTCATAGGAGAGGCCGGCGGTACTCGCGGGTTGTGCGCCACTGCTCATGGTCAGAAGCTGCTTGATCGTCGCGTCGCCGTATACCGTCCCCTTCAGAAGTGGAGAGTAGCTGTCTGCACGATCATCGAGACTCTTTATCTTCCCGTCACAGAGCAGAGCCCCAATGAGGTAAGCCGTCAGGCTCTTGCTCATGCTCATTGAATGCTGTGCCGAGGTCGCCGAGGCAGGCTCCTTGTATCCTTCGAAAAGGATCCTGCCCTCGTCGAGCAGCATCAATGTGAGCGCTCCGTCGTTGACGGCGAGTAGTTCCTTCGCCTTTTCCGCAATACCGGCCTGTACCCCTGAGGGGGCTGAAATTAACGGCAGAGAAAGAACCTTGCCGCTCGGCTCGAAGCGTAGGTTCTTAAATCGTGCGG
The DNA here is from genome assembly GCA_964655235.1 of uncultured Rhizobium sp. GTDB lineage: Bacteria > Pseudomonadota > Alphaproteobacteria > SHVZ01 > SHVZ01 > SHVZ01. The sequence continues at coordinate 2,778 of CAZZLX010000163.1, read as the reverse complement.
CGTTTCCGCCGCTTTCCATCAGCTTGTCGACGACCGCGGCTTTTTCATCCGCAAGGCAAGGGTTACAGACGCTTAGAACGATAAGGAGTACGCCAGAGGCCAAAAGCGCCTTCGACTTTGGAAATGTCATTTCAATATCTCCCGAATGATGGCTCGGTGTCCCCATCCGGAGGGGGGAGACTGCTCCCAGTTCGGCATCTTTGGCAGCAGATCGCGTATTAGTGACAAAGCCTCAGCCCGATTGCCGAGGCGGTAGGCGATGCCGGCGTACCGAATGGCATGCGCGAGCGACGCCGGGTCAAGTTCCATGGCGCGCTTAACTAGAAGCTGCGCATCCTTGAGATCTCCGACCATCAAGGCGGCATAGGCGGCATTCGAATGCGCCCACGCATGTCCCGGGTCGATGCGAATGGCCTTGCTGAAGTCGCTGTAAGCGCCGCGGAAGACCTCGACGTTGTTTGCGGCCTGATCGGCCCTCATAAGGGCTATCTCACCGATCTGGTTGAAGCATGGTGCGTATTCGATCCTCTGCGCGCAAGCCTTCTTGAACTCGGAAATCGCATCATCTAGACGTCCCTCGTCCCGCAGCGTACGACCTTTCTCGTGATAGCCCATCGGCGATGTCGGATTGGATTCAATGGCGCGCTCCGCATAGTCGCGGCTCGCTTCAAAGTTCTTGCGGTCTCGCTCGAGCACGGCGAGGCCTATCAGCCCAAGAGTAAATTTGGGATCGATGGAAACCGCCTCTAACAGATCCAATTCTCGGGGACGGGGCGCCGACAGGGTCGATCTTAGCCAGAGTGCGTACTTTCGGTCCGTGGCATCGGTCGACACAACCAGCGGTCGGAGCGCATCGCGGGCTTCATCGGGGCGCCCGAGCCGCGAGGCAGCTAGCGCAGCTCGGAACGGTTCGAAATTCTTGTAGATGTCGAATGCCATTCTGTTGAGGATCGACTCGACGCTGCCCGTGTCTTTGGTTGTGAATATGTCCGAAATTACCCGGTTTTCGATCCTTATCCTGGAGTGCAAGGAACCTCTGTCAGACTCCGAGCCGATCGTGATCTCTCCAGAGATTTTTTTCGGCTTTCTGTCGAAGACACTGGCAAGGACCTGTTCGATGCTTTTAAGCGAGACCCCTCCAAAGGACGCATCGATATCGGCATCCGGTTTCGAGGCCATAGCGCCGAAGATCGCACTTTCGGCGCGGTCGATTTTTGCCACTTGGCGGAACTTTTGAATGTCATCCAGTATGCGTTGAATGACGATCTCGCTCTTCAGGCCGCGCTCCTCTAGAGCCGATGGAACATAGATCTGTTCAATCACCACCGACTGCGGATAGATCAGCGCCTTGAAAACGAAGCCCGAACTAGCCAGCGCGAAAATCGAAACGATTAGTGTCGTGATGGTTTTTGAAAAGTTCTGAATTTTGATTAGCAGCTCATTCATTCGAATGATTCCTGGCCAAAAACAATGCGCCCTTTTTGTCTTACATTGTCGCTCTAGGCTTATTCGGCGAAAAGCAGCAACCAACTAGTAACGGTTTAGACTGATCCGAATTGGATGCGGCAAGGCATGCCTGGGCGCCTCATCGATTCCGTGGGCTCGGGATAAGCACTCGCCGCCGGCGGATTAAGTTCGGAGCTATGCGCGGAAGTCGGTGACGGCGTGAACCGGGGAAGGCAACACATCGTAAGCTAATAGGTCAGCCGATATCGCGCGCAATACGCGGGCCAGAACGGATCAACCGCAGCGATGAGCGATAGGCAGCGGGCAACACATTGCGGGAGGACTTGCGACAGCACCCGATCTGGATCGGAAGTCGGACTGTACGGAACATCCCGGACGGAGGTTTGGTGGGCGATGACGGGATCGAACCGCCGACATCCTCGGTGTAAGCGAGGCGCTCTACCGCTGAGCTAATCGCCCGAACTAGGTTTCGGTCGCACCATATCCCAAAAATGCGAAGGCCGGCGACCCCTTGGGGCACGCCGGCCTTCGAAACTCCGGAGCGCCGCGCTTCGGCGGCGAGAGACGACGCCCTAGTTCAGGGCGTCCTTGAGGCCCTTGCCGGCCTTGAACTTCGCCGACGTCGAGGCGGGGATCTTGATCTCCTCGCCGGTACGCGGGTTGCGGCCGGTGGTCGCCGCGCGCTTGGAGACGACGAAGGTGCCGAAGCCGACGAGGCGAACCTCGTCCCCGGCCTTGAGCGAGGCGGTGATGGAGTCGAACACGGCGTCGACGGCCTTCGTCGCGTCCGTACGGCTCAACCCGCTGCTGTCGGCGACTGCCGCCACGAGATCGTTCTTGTTCACTGCTTTGCCCCCCATTCCTCAGGAAGTTTGGCCTTCGTCGCTCACGCAGGGGTGATCGCGAAAGAGGCGCAATCTAGACAGTCAATTCAGCGCGCGTCAACGAGCAAAGCAGTGAAAAAACCGCTGTTTTCCGGGGTTTTCGACGTGATGCGGATCAACGACAAGCGAAGACTTCGAAGCGACGCGAAGTCCTCGTGCAAATGAAACGGGCCGGAGAGCGGTGTGCTCGTCCGGCCCGTCGATAGTCGAGACGAAAGACTCAGTGCGTGACGATACCGTCGCGCTGCTCTTCCTCGGTCGGCGCCGGACCGGGTTTGTCATCGCTCTCTTCCCACTTGATGGGCGTGAGAGGCTGGGTCAGCGCCTTCTTGAGCACCTCGTCCACGGTGGAGACCGCGATGATGTCGAGGTCCTTCTTCACGTTGTCCGGGATGTCGGCGAGGTCCTTCTCGTTCTCCTTCGGGAT
>CAZZLX010000162.1:0-7472 GCA_964655235.1 uncultured Rhizobium sp. | reverse complement strand
CGAACGCGCGCATCCTACTGACTGAGATCCTGCCCAACGTCGCGAGCCAGCCGATCGTTGTCGCCGCGCCCGAGATGGCGCATGTGATCCCGCTGAGAGCGGCTCTTAGCTTCCATGGATTTGGCATCAAGCCGACGCTGCCCTAGTGGGGCCGATGGTCGCCGAAGGCAAGAACCCCATTCTGGTTGATCCTTGGCTGGTAGCGATCCCCGGCAGCGTGCCGTTCCTGCTTCTGCTCGCGATCGGCTTGGTTGGTTACGGCTCCGGACGGGCGCTGACGCCGGCCCGGCTCCTCGCCAAGGACGTTCATCGCATCAGAGCACGCGGGCGATGCGGTTGAGCGCTTCCTCGGTCGCCTCGAGATCGGCGACCAGCGCCAGCCTTATGTAAGGAGTGCCGGCATTGGTGCCGTCCGGCTCCGGCCGGGTCAGGTAGGCGCCGGGCAGCGCCTTGACCCCGGCCTTCTCCCAGAGCCGCTTCGTCGCCGCTTCGCCATCGCCGACATCGAGCCAGAGATAGAAGCCGCCCTCGGGCCGGGTGAAGCCGAAGCGCTTGCCGAGGATGCGCTCTGCCATGTCGAACTTGCGCCGATAGAGGGCGCGCGTCGCCTCGACATGCGCGTCGTCGCGCCAGAGCGCGGTCGCGGCGTCGAGCGCCGCCAACGGCGTGGCCGCGGCAGCATAGGTGCGCAGCCGCTGCATCAGCTGGGTTTCCTTCTTCGCGCCGACGCCGAATCCGGACCTCAGGCCGGGGACGCTTGAACGCTTCGAAAGCGTATGGAAGACCATCAGGTTGTCGAGCGAGCCGCCGAGCTCGGCCGCCGCCTCGAGCGCGCCGGGTGGCTTGCGGTCGGTCGAATAGATCTCGGCGTAGCATTCGTCCGCGACGAAGAGGAAGCCGTGCCGGCGGGCGAGGCCGATCGCCTTCTTGAGATAGGCGAGATCGGCGACAGCGCCCTGCGGATTGCTCGGCGTGCAGAGATACATGATCTGCGCGCGGGCCAGCGCCTCGGCCGGGATCGCGTCGAGATCGGGAAGGAAGCGGTTCGCCGCGGTCGCCGGCAGGTAGACCGGCTCGGCCCCGGCCAGCGTCGCCGCGCCGATATAGACCTGATAGGCCGGGTTCGGCATCAGCGCGAAAGGTGCGGGGGCGCCGCCCGTCGCCGGCGAGATCGCCACGGTCGCTGCCATGTAGAGGCCCTCGCGCGTGCCGGCGCAGGGGAAGATCATCGTGTCCGGCTCGACCATCCCGGCCGGCAGACTGTACCGGCGTTCCAGCCAGCCGAGCGCGGCGCGCCGGAACTCCGGCGTGCCGTTGATCGGCGGATAGCGGTTCCAGGTCGGGTGCCCGCGGTCGACCAGATCGCGGACGATCGCGGGCGGCTCGTGCTGCGGCTCGCCGATCGACATGTTGATCGGCGGGGCATTGCCGAAAGGGGGGACGCCGTCGAGGAGGCGGGTCAGCCGTTCGAACGGATAGTCGCGGAGGCTTTCGAGGCGCGCGTTTGCCATGACCTCGAGGTTACGAGGAGGATGCGGGGGAAGGGAACCCGGATCGTCGGTTCGTGGACAGTCTACGGGTGGCACTGGGGCGGATATCTGCTATTCCGGGCCGGCGCCAATGTCCCAGCCCACCACCAGCCCGCTCCATGCCGTCATCGGGATCGTCTGCCTCGGTTCTCTCTGGGGTCTGATGATGTCCCTGGCCAAGATGGCGTCGGGTGCGGGCGTGCCGCCGCTCAGCTATTCGCTCTGGCAGTCGACAGGAGCCGCGACTCTTCTGCTCCTGCTTGCTTTCTGGCGCGACCTGCAGTTCGGCTTCGGTTTGCAGCACATCCGCTTCTACCTGGCGATGGGCATCTTCAGCATCGCGCTGCCCAACGCCAACATGGCCCTCTGCGTGAAGCACATTCCCGCCGGGTTGATGTCGCTGCTGGTAAATCTCTCGCCGGTGGTGACGTACGCACTCGCCGTCCTGATCCGGCTGGAGCCGTTCTCCGGTATCCGCGCTCTCGGCATCCTGGTCGGGCTCTCCGGCGTCGTCGTGCTCGCTAGCCCGGGCGTGGCGCTGCCGTCGGCCGAGCTGCTGCCGTGGATCCTGCAAGCCCTGCTGACGCCGGCGCTCTACGGGCTCGGGAACATCATCGGCGTCAAGCTGCGCCCCAGCGACCGCAACGCGCCGATCGTGATGGCGGCCGGCATGCTGGGTGGCGCCATCAGCTTCCTGCTGCCGGCGGCGACCGCCCTCGATCAGCTCTACCTGCCCTGGCCGCCGTTCCTGCCGGGCGAATGGGCGCTGATCGCCGTGATGTTCGTGTCGGTCTGCTCCTACATCCTCTATTTCGACCTGCTCAGGCGGGTCGGCGCGGTCTTCGTCAGCCAGGCGTCATATGCCGTGGCGCTTTCCGGCCTCTGCTGGGGGTGGCTGTTCTTTGGCGAGACCATCGGGCTCGGCGTCGCCTTGAGCGCGGTCTTGATCTTCGCAGGGCTCTATTTAGTTAACCGTCGGCCATCGGCCGCCGCGGCCTAGCGCACATTGCCGGGCGCGTCCGCCGGCCAGAGATCGCGCCACCAATGGATCGCGACCGCGACGCAAGCGATCAGCCCGCCGACCGAATAGAGGATGCCGGTCGCCCTGAAGCCGATGTACTCGATCAGGGGACCCGTCGCGACGAGGCCGACCGGCAGGCCATAGACCGCAAGCATGCGCACGCCCATCACCCGGCCGCGAAGGCGCGGCGTGGAGGTCCTGACCAGCATCGCCGCGAGCGGCACCAGGCACAGGCTCTGGGCGAGTCCGGCGAGCGTCATCATCACGAGGCCGCCGATCTCGGTCTCTGCGAAGGCGAAAACGAAGAGGAGCGCGTGCCAGATGCCGGCGAAGACGATCATCATCCGCGCCGGGCGGATCGATGAACCATGTGTGGATAGTGCGATCGAGCCGGTGATCGCGCCGACCGCGAAGCTGGCGACCAGGTATCCGAGACCGGTCTGGTCGATCCGGTAGACCTCTCGGGCGACGTAGGGCAGGAGCCCGTTCGACCATGGATAGGCCGTCAGGTTGACGAGGAAGGCGATGGCGGTCGCGGCCAGCAGGTGCGGCGTTCGCCAGACATAGGCGAGCCCTTCGCCGAGATCGCGCCAGGGCGAAGAGCGGGACGGCATGCCCGACATCTCGCCGATCGTATGCGCTGCCGGACCGGCGCCGGCGACGCCGAGCGTCAGGAGAAGGCTCGCTCCGTAGAACAGCGTGATGACCAGATAGGCGGGTCCCATGCCGAGAGCGGCGACGACGGCCGCGCCGGCCAGCGCACCGGCAATGCGAGCGGAGTCGCCGGTGATGCGTGAGATGCCCATCGCCCCGACCAGGAGCGGTTGCGGAATGGTGCTGCCGATGATCGCGTTCCGCATGACCAGGTCCGAGGAGCGGATCGAGCTCATCAGCGTGGCGACGACGAAGACCGATATCGGAGAGACGGCGCCGCTGAAGATCAGCACCATCAGCGTGAACGAGAGCGCTGTGTAGCTGGCCCGCATCAGGCACAGCAGGTTGCGGTGGCCGATACGGTCGCCGACGACGCCGAACATCGGCGCCAGAAGCGTGCCGATGAAGATCACCGACCCGAACAGGGTCAGCATCATGACCGAGCCGGTCTCGACCAGGATGTACCAGCCGAGGATGACGCCCTCCATCTCCTGGGCCCAGGAGGTGGCGAGATCGGCGGGCCACTGGAAGCGGAAACTGCGGGTCTGGAACGGCGCCAGTACCGGCGGCCGCTGGCTGTCGCTCACGAGATCCTTGCTCCCGCACGGCCGATCCGGGCGGGCCGGCGGCGCGTTTCCTCAACTTTCATTGAAGCGGATCATCCCACTCCGTCAGTGGACCGTCACGCCGATTGCGCGGACGGCGAACCGTCGTTGACCGCGATTTTCCAGCAGATACTCTCGACCGGGCATCCAGGGAGGACGTCATGCCCATTATCAAGGTCGGCCTCGCCCAAGCGCGACAGAGCGCCGACTTCGATGCGAACGCGGCCACGATCTTCCGCTTCATCGAGGAGGCGGGGAAGGCGGGCGTCCAGATCCTCTGCTTCCCCGAGACGCAGACCGTGGGCTATCGCGTGGACATCACGCCGACCGACGCGCCGGTCCAGCCGGAACGGCTGAAGGCGCTGCATGCGAAGGTGGCGAAGCGTTGCGGCGAGCTGGGGATGGCGTGCATTCTCGGCACCGAGACGCCGCTCGAGTCGGATCCGCTCAAGGGCAAGCCCTACAACTCGGCGCTGACGATCTCGCCCGAAGGCAAGGTCCTCGGCGTCCATCACAAGACCAGGCTGACGCCGCTCGATGCGGTCGCCTACAGCAAGGGTGAGGGCTTCGACGTTTACGAGCTGTTCGGCGTAAAGGTCGGCGTCGTCATCTGCTACGAGGCGTTCCGCTTCGCCTCGACCACGCGGGCATGCGTCGCCAAGGGCGCGCAGGTCGTCTTCCATCCCCAGAACAACACCACCCGGCCGAACGACTGGAAGATCCCGGTCCACCATGCGATGGCGACGACGCGGGCGGCGGAGAACACCGTCTGGTTCCTCACCACCAACATCTGCCACGACCAGCACCAGAACTGCCGGACCATGGTGATCTCGCCGGACGGCGTGGTGAAGGCCCAGTCCGAGCTCAAGCGCGAGGAGCTTGTGGTCGCCGAGATCGACACCGATCTCGCCACGCGCGCCATGTACAAGTTCGACGTCGGCGAGACCTTGGACGACGACTGCGCGAAGATGCTCTTCGCCGACACGGTGAAGAAGGAAGAATACAAGGCGGCCTGACGCGGATGGGCCGGACCGGTGCAGGGCGGACGGCGATAGGCGCGGCCTATGCACTGGAACAACTCCCGCGCGATTGACTTGGGACAAGCCGGTGCCGACAATCTCGGCAAGGGGCCAACCAAGGGAGATCAGATCAAATGGCGCGCACCATTATTCGGCCGTCCCGCCGCCGGTTCCTCCAAGGCGCGGCTGCCGCTTCGGCGAGCTTGAGCTTTCCCTTCGTGATCCCGGCGATCGCCGCCGAGACGCTGGTGGTCAACGCCTATGGCGGCGAGTTCCAGGACATCTTCATGAAGACGACGGTCGAGCCGTTCGAGAAGAAGTTCGGCGTCAAGATCACCTATGACGACGCCGGTTCCGCCTCGGAGGATTACGCCAAGATCCGCGCCACCCGCGGCGCGCCGGGCTTCGACGTCGCGGCCGAGCTGACCCCGCCCGAGATCATTCTCGGCCAGAAGGAGAAGCTGCTCGAGCCGATCACCGAGAAGGAGGTCCCGAACCTCAGGCACGTGTGGAAGAAGAGCGCCGAGGTGATCCCCAACACCGGCATCGTCCACACGTACCAGTACACGGCGCTGATCTGGAACAAGAAGCAGATCGAGAAGCCGACTTCCTGGAACGACTACTGGTCGCCGAATGCCAGGTACGGCGACAAGATCAAGGGCCACGTGATGGCCTTCGAACCGGGCAACCTGCTTTCGATCTACGCGCTGATCATGGCGGCCAAGCTCAAGGGCGGCGGCGTCAACAACATGGATCCCGCCTGGGATCTGCTGAAGGCGCAGAAGCCGTGGGTCGGCGCCACGGTGATGGCGTCCGCGGCGGCGGCGCCCTATTTCGAGAACGAGCAGATCTGGATCGCGCCCTACTGGAACGCGCGAGCGGCCTATTACGAGGCGCAGAAGTACCCGATCGGCCTCACCATCCCGAAGGAAGGCACGATCGGCCTCGCCAACTGTGCTGGCATCCCTGTCGGCGCCACCAACAAGAAGCTCGCCTTCGAGTTCCTGAACTGGCGCCTCGACAAGGACGTGCAGCGCGCCTTCCATCTGGCCTACTACTCGAGCCCCGGCCGGCCGGACATCACCGACTGGCCGCAGGAATACAAGGACGCCCAGATCACGACCGAGGCACAGATGGCCGCGACCGACTTCCCCGACAGCGAGGTGATCGCCGCCAAGCGCCGCGACTGGACCCGCCGCTGGCAGGAGGTCATGGCGTAACTCGCGCACCGAGGATGCGTCTCGCTCCCGTTCCTAACCTTTCCCCGCAAGGGAGAAAGGGACACGAAAAGCGATACCTCGTAGCCCCTCTCCCTCGCCGGGGGAGGGATAGGGGGGGGGCGTCTCGTAGGGCTCGGCATTGCTGACGTCCGCCCGGCCCCGGCCGATCGTGCCGTTCCTGCTGGTTGCGCTGCCGGCGGTGTTCCTGCTCGTCTTCTTCGTGATCCCGACCGCGTTCCTGCTGTCGGCGAGCTTCATCGAGTCCGACGGCGTCATCATGACCGGCGTCTGGACCACCCAGAACTACACTGATCTGCTCAGCCGCCCGCTCTACCAGCAGGCGATCCTCCGCACTTTCGGCATCGGCATCGCGGTCGGCATCACCGTGATCGTTCTGTCGTATCCGCTCGCGTATTTCCTGGTGCGCACCAACAGCCCCTGGCGCGGCTTCCTGATCGCGCTGTCGCTGTCGCCGCTGCTCGCCAGCGTCATCGTCCGCACTTATGGCTGGTGGGTCATCCTCAACCGGGAAGGGGCGATCAACTCGGGCTTGCTCGCGCTCGGTGTCATCGACCAGCCGCTGGCGCTGCTGCCGTCGTCGATGGCGATCACGATCGGGCTGAGCCACGCGCTGCTGCCCTATGGCGTGCTGACCATCATGGCCTCGCTCAACGGTCTCAATCCGAATGTCGAACGCGCGGCGATGAGCCTCGGGGCGGGCCGGGTCCGCACCTTCCTCACGGTCACGCTGCCGCTGACCATGCCCGGCATCATCGGCGGCTTCCTGCTCGCCTTCGCGATCGCGATCAGCGCCTACGCGACGCCGGCGATCCTGGGCGGCCCGGGCACGCAGGTCATGGCGACCTTGATCCGCAGCTTCATGGTCCAGGCGCTCGACTGGGCGCTGGGATCGGCGATGGGTGCCATCCTGCTCGTCAGCTCTATCCTGCTGCTGCTGCTGACCTCCGCGCTGGGCGGCCGGAGATCCTGATGAACAAGGCACCCTGGACGTTGCTCAAGGTGACGGTCGGCCTGATCTACCTGTTCATCCTGGGGCCGATCCTGATCACGGCAGCTGTCTCGTTCAACGAGACCAACCGCTCGTTCTTCCCGCCCCGGGGCTTCTCGCTCAAATGGTGGGGAGAGGCCTTCGCCCCGCAATGGGTGCAGCCGCTGATGTTAAGCCTGGAGCTCGCGGCGCTGACCGCCGTGATCGCAACCGCGATCGGCGTGCCGTTAGCCTTCGCATTCCAGCGTTACGACTTCCCGGGCAAGACGATCATACGCACGGTCACGCTCGGGCCGCTGATCTTGCCGACCTTGGTCACCGGCATCGCGCTGCTTCAGTTCCTGACCGTGATCGGGTTCGGGCGTTGGCTTGGATACTGGGCGCTGCTGATCGGGCACGTCATCATCTGCCTGCC
>CAZZLX010000161.1:0-7492 GCA_964655235.1 uncultured Rhizobium sp. | reverse complement strand
AGTTCGACCTTGGCGACCTCGCCGAGCCGCACCGGGAAGCCGTCCTTCACGCTAAGCACGATGTTCCGGAACTGCTCCGGCGTCTTCATGCTGGTGTCGGTGCGGACCGTGAACTCGCGGCGGGTCGACTCGACTCGACCTGCGGGAAGCTCGACGTTCTGCTTGCGGAGCGCCGACTCGACGTCCTGCACGGTCAGCTCGCGGGCGGCGAGCTCGCGGCGGTCTAGCCAGACGCGCATCGAATAACGGCGCTCGCCGCCGATGCGGACGGTGGCGACGCCGTTCAGGTTCGAGAGCCGGTCGACCAGGTTGCGCTTTGCGTAGTCGGTGAGCTCGAGCGACGACATGCGGTCGGACGACAACGAGATCCAGATGATCGGGCGGGCATCGGCCTCGACCTTGGAAATGACCGGCGGGTCGGCGTCGACCGGCAGGCGGGACATCACGCGACCGACCTTGTCTCGAACGTCGTTGGTGGCGCCGTCGATGGCGCGGTCGATACGGAACTCGAGCGAGATCGACGACGAGCCCTCGCGGCTCGAGGAGGTCATCACCTTGATGCCTTCGATGCCTGACAGCGCATCCTCGAGGATCTGGGTGACCTGGACCTCGATGACGTTCGCAGAGGCGCCCTTGTAGGTCGTCTGCACCGAGACGATCGGTGGATCGATGTCCGGGTATTCCCGGACCGCGAGGCGCTGGAAGGCGAAGAGCCCGAAGACCACCAGCACGAGGCTGATGACGGTCGCGAAGACCGGGCGCTTGATGGCGATATCAGAGAGAACCATTGAGCGCCTCTCGTTGGGCGTAGAAAGGAGGGTTAGGCGCCGGTGCGGACCGGCACTCCGTCGCGGATCTTCTGGATGCCGCTGGTGACCACGACCGAGTTCTGGTTGAGGCCTTCGCGGATCTCGACTTCGCCGGGCAGGCGGGCGCCGAGCTTGACCTCGGTCTTCACGGCCTTGCCGTCGGCGATCGTGTAGACGTACTGGCGGATGCCTTCCGGCACGACGGCCTCTTCCGGCACGATCAGCGCGCCGTCGCGACGGTTGAGCGCCAGCTTGATGGTCAGGAACATGCCGGGCTTCAGCGCGCCGTCCTGGTTCGGGAACTCGGCGCGGACCTCGACGGCACGCGTCGTGGTGTCGACGCGGGTGTCGATGCTGGTGATCGAGCCTTTGAAGGCGCGGTCGGCGACGGCGTTGCCGGATGCGGAAACGTTGGTGCCGGCCTTGACCGAAGCCATCGCGGATTCCGGCACGAAGAAGCGGAGCTTGATCGTCTCCACGTCGTCGAGCGTGGTGATCACGGTGCCGACGGAGATGAGAGCGCCCTGGCTGACGCGGCGGATGCCGACGCGGCCGGAGAACGGTGCCACGATCTTTAGGTCGGCGAGCTGGGCCTCGATCACGCGTACGCGCGCTTCGGCGGTGCGATAGATGCCTTCCTGCTCGTCGAGGCGGGACGCCGGCGCATTGCCGGTGGCCTGCAGGCTTCTGGTGCGTTCGAACGCAGCCTTGGCCTGATCGCGCGTCGCCTGGGCGGCGGCGAGGCTGGCCACCTGCTCGCGATCCTCGAGCTCGAGGAGGACGGTGCCGGCCTTCACCTGCTGGCCTTCGGTGAACTTGATCGCCTTAACGATGCCGGCGATCTTCGAGGTGACCGTCAGGCTCTCGTTGGCGAGCGCGGTGCCGACCGCTTCGACAGTGTCGTCGATCGGGCCGATGCGGACCTTCTGTGCCTCGACGGGGACGGCACGCTGCGCCGGCGTGGTGGTGGCGCTGGCCTTAGCCTGCTGCCCAGGGAGCCATGCATCCCGGTACATCCACCCGGCGATTCCCGCCGTTCCCAGAACAGCCACGACAGCTAATTGAGCAACGACTTTCATTGGTGTCCAGCCCTACCCGCCCCCGAGGCGGCGCGACTTTAGCTTAATGTTTCTTAACCTGAAACTAACATTACCCGGCTGCATCTTGACGACGTTCGGCCCGCGGATCGAGGGGGGATGCCTCAGGTGTGATCGCCGCCTCAGGCACGAAGGGCGACTGTTCCGGAACGGGCCGGCCCACCCGCTTCCTGCGGCGGTAGGCCACGAACACTGCAAGCGCCATGCTAAAGACCGCAGACAGCCAAAACAGCGCGGACGGCCCGAAAGCGTCCATCAGCGGGCTGGCGGCGAGCGGGCCGATGGTCGCGCCCACTGACCACAAAAGCAGCATGCTGCCGCTGACGGAGACAACCTGGCTCCGGTCGATGAAGTCGTTCGTGTGCGCGACGCAGATCGGGTAGATCGCCCCGGAAAGGCCGCCGAAGAGCGCGATCAGCACGTAAAGCGTGAGTGTCGACCAGCTCCAGGCAACCGCAAGTCCGATGGTCGAGAGCGCCATCAGGATCGAGACGGTCAGCAGGACCAGGCGGCGATCGAAGCGGTCGGAGAGCCAGCCGATCGGCCACATCAGGATCAGGCCGCCGACGGTGAGCACGGCGATGAACTGGCCGACGCCGGCCGGAGACAGGCCGATCTGCTGGGCGAAGACCGGCGCCAAGCCGGAGATCGCCGAACCCACGAATCCCGCCAACAGCACGCCGACGATGCCGAGCGGCGAGGCCTGATAGAGGTCGGCCAGCGGCATGCGCCGGGCGTCCTGGATCGGAGGGGCCGTCTCGGCGGTCAGCGCCACCGGCAGCAGCGACAACGCGTAGGCGATCGCCGGGATCATGAAGAGCAGGTGACCGTGGGGGTCGGCCAGGCCCAGCAGGAACTGCCCGCCGCCGAAGGCGAGCTTGTTGGCGATCGTGTAGACCGCGAGCACCCGGCCGCGCTCGTGCGACCGGGTGCGGTGGCTGAGCCAACTCTCGGTGATCATGAACATGCCGGCGGCGGCGGCGCCGTTGCAGGCGCGAAGCACGACCCAGGGAATGGTCGAGACGACGAACGGATATAGAAGTGTAAGAGCGCAAGTGATGCCGGCAAGCGCGGCGAAGGCGCGGATATGGCCGACCCGGCGGATGAGCGGCGGGGCGAAACGGCAGCCGGCGAGGAAGCCGACCGAGTACGAGGCGACCACCATGCCGATCGACCCGGTGGCGAAGCCCTCCAGGGACATGCGAAGCGCGAGGAAGGTCGAGAAGACGCCGTTGCCGACCAGCAGAAGCGCCGTCCCGGTCAGGATGGGCGCCACCGCGAATAGTGCCTGGATCATGTTCCCAGCCCCAGATGCAGGGTCGGCGGCGTCGCCCTGGTGCGAAAGGCGGGCGAAAAGGGTCGTCCGACCAGGATCACGGTGCCTCTGTCCGGTGTTGTGACATCGTTGTGCCCCGTCGAACCGTGCAGAACAAGCCGTCCCGGTCAGGGAAGTATCCTGCTTTTTCATGGTGCTAGCCAAGTCAAGGCAACATTTCCTTTGACAGTGGCGCCGATGTCACGGAGAAGGCCCGCATGGGTTTTTCACGCCTCGCAGCCCAAGGTCTCGTAGCTGCCGCGCTCCTTTCCCCAGGGGTGGCCCTTGCCGGGCCCAACCCCTGCACACAGGCGATCGCGGAAGCCGAGCGTCGATTCGGGATTCCCGAGGGGCTGCTGCAGGCGATGTCGGTCCATGAGAGCGGCGTGAACGGCCAGCCCTATCCCTGGGCGCTGAACCTAGGCGGCCGCGTCGTCTACGCCTCCACCCAGGACAAGGCCCAGAAGATCCTGGACGAGCGCCGCGCCAAGGGCCGGAAGAACCTCTACGCCGGCTGCATGCAACTCTCGGTCTTCCACCATGGCGGCAACTTCCGCTCGCTCGGCGACATGCTGCAGCCGCAGCGCAACGTGAGTTACGCCGCCAGGTATCTGGCCGCCCACTTCGAGGACTACGGCGACTGGGAAGCGGCGGTCCGCCGCTACCAGGGCGGCAAGGCCCGCCAGTCCGCCGCTTATTTCTGCAAGGTGCTGCGCCTCCTCGGCGACCGTCGCCCGGAGAGCGCACACGAGATCGACAATGGCCGTTGCGGAGCGCTGCCGACGGTCGCGAAGATCACGGCGTCGGAGCCTGCGGCCGAGGTCGAGGAGGCCGCACCACCACCGGCGATCGCGGTCGTGCCGGCGCCCGAGCCCGCCGCCATGTCGCCCGAGCAGACGCCTCCGGCTTCCACTGCCCGCCTCGATCTGCGCGAGCTGAGCTGACCTTTCTCGCGCCTGCGTTCATGAGGTTCTGATGTCGTCCCCTGCCTCGGTCCTCGTCGCCGGCTCCGGCGTCATGGGTAGCGGCATCGCGGCCGCGTTTCTGCGTTCCGGGGCCAAGGTCTGGGTCCTCAGCCGCACGCCCGAGCGGGTCGCCGACAAGGTCGCCGGCGCCATCGGAACCGCCCGGCTTCCCGACGAGGTCCCCGAACTCATCGTCGAGTCGGTCCCGGAGAAGCTCGACCTCAAGCAGAGCCTCTATGCCGAGATCGAGGCGCGCTACGGCGGCAAGCCGATCCTGGCCACCAACACCTCCGGCCTCCCGCTGGAGGAGCTCGCCTCGGGCCTCAAGCACAAGCAGCGCTTCCTCGGTCTCCACTACTTCATGCCGGCCGACGTGATCCCGCTGGTCGAGGTGATCCGCATCTCCGCGACCGAGGACGCGGCCGTGCAGACGGTGGTCGACGGGGTCAAGGCCTGCGGGCAGACCCCGCTGGTGCTCAACCGGCCGATCGAGGGCTTTCTAATCAATCGGCTCCAGCACGCGATCCTGCACGAGGCCTACTACCTGATCGAGCAGGGCATCTGCGGGCCGGAAGAGGTCGACCAGGCGGCGCGCGAGATGTTCGGACCGCGCATGTGCGTGACCGGCCTGATCGAGCAGAAGGACCTGAGCGGCCTCGACACCCACGCGCTGGTCCAGCGCGCGATCGTGCCGCATCTCAACCCGTCCCGTGAGCCGGCGAAGCTGGTTCAGGACATGTACGCCCGCGGCGACATCGGCGTGAAGTCGGGCAAGGGCTTCTACGATTGGTCCAAGCGCGATCCCAGGAAGCGCCAGGCCGAGGCCCGCGCCAAGCTCGCCGAGATCCTGGCACTGCTCGACCGCCAGAAACGCAGCACCTGACATTTTGCCCCCGGCGAGCGCCGCTTGATCGGGCGCGCCGGTCTCGGGCACCATCCGGCTCTTCCATCCTTTGCGGCCGAGGGGCCGCTCAAGCGCAGATCTCCGGAGGACTTCAGCATGACCGCGGCCGCTTCCCGTCGGCGCAAGACCTATGACGATCTGCGCTCGAAGCGCTGGTACGGCGTCGCCGACCTGCGTGCCTTCGGCCATCGCTCGCGCACGCTGCAGATGGGCTACACGCGGCAGGACTGGGAAGGCAAGCCGGTCATCGCGATCATCAACACGTGGTCCGACATCAATCCCTGCCACAGCCATTTCAAGCTGCGCGTCGAGGAAGTGAAGCGCGGCATCTGGCAGGCCGGCGGCTACCCTCTGGAAATGCCGGCGATCGCTCTCGCCGAGCCGTTCCAGAAACCGACGACGATGCTCTATCGCAACCTGCTCGCGATCGAGACCGAGGAGCTGCTGCGCTCGTATCCGGCCGACGGCGCCGTGCTGCTCGGCGGCTGCGACAAGACCGCGCCGGCGCTGCTGATGGGCGCCATCACCATGGACCTGCCGACCATCTTTGTGCCGGCCGGGCCGATGCTGCGTGGCAACTGGCACGGTAATTTCCTGGGCTCGGGCACCGACTCCTGGAAGTACTGGGCCGAGCTCCGCGCCGGCAACATCACCGAGAAGGACTGGGAAGAGGTGGAGGAGGGCATCGCGCGCTCCTACGGCACCTGCATGACCATGGGCACCGCGGCGACCATGATGAGCATGGCCGAGGTTCTGGGCTTCACGCTCCCGGGCGCATCGTCGATCCCGGCGCCGGACTCCAACCATTCGCGCATGGCCTCGCTCTCGGGCCGGCGCATCGTCGACATGGTGTGGGAGGACCTGAAGCCGTCGGACATCCTGACCGACAAGTCCTTCGACAACGCGGTCACCACGCTGATGGCGATGGGCGGGTCGACCAACGCGGTCGTGCATCTGCTGGCGCTCGCCGGCCGCGCCGGCGTGAAGCTGACGCTCGACCGCTTCAACGAGATCTCCAAGCACGTGCCGATGATCGCCAACGTGCGCCCGTCGGGTAAGTACCTGATGGAGGACTTCTACTATGCGGGCGGCCTGCCGGCGTTCCTGAACCAGCTCGGCGACCTGCTCGACCGCAAGGCCCAGACGATCAACGGCAAGACCCTCGGCGACAACATCAAGGACGCCAAGGTCTACAACCCCGACGTCATCGTCGGCCGCGACAGGGCGCTCTACAAGTCGGGCGGCCTCGCGGTGGTGCGCGGCAACCTCGCGCCCGACGGCGCGGTGATCAAGCCGACCGCGGCCGAGCCGAGGCTGTGGAAGCACACCGGTCCCGCGGTGGTGTTCGAGGACTACAACGACATGGCGGCGCGCATCGACCGCGACGACCTCGACGTCACCAAGGACTCGGTGCTGGTGCTGAAGAACGCCGGTCCCCAGGGCGGGCCCGGCATGCCGGAATGGGGCATGCTGCCGGTGCCGAAGAAGCTCCTGAAGGAAGGCGTGCGCGACATGGTGCGCATCTCGGATGCGCGCATGAGCGGCACCAGCTACGGCACCTGCATCCTGCATGTCGCGCCCGAGGCCTATATCGGCGGTCCGCTCGCCTTCGTTAAGGACGGCGACATGATCGAGCTCGACATCGAGGCGCGGACGTTGAACCTCAAGATTTCCGACGCCGAGATGGCGAAGCGGAAGGCGGCGTGGAAGAAGCCCGAGCCGAAGTTCGGCCGCGGCTGGGGTGCGCTGCACGCCATGCACATCACCCAGGCCGACCAGGGCTGCGACCTCGACGTCCTGCGCGACGGCCCGCGCGTTCCCGAACCGGAGATTCACTGATGCACGCCGACATGCCGATCAACCGCTTCAAGCACGCGCTCGCGGCGGGACGGCTCCAGATCGGGCTGTGGTCGAGCATGCTCCATCCGCTCGGCCTCGAGGCGATGGGCGGTGCCGGCGCCGACTGGATCCTGCTCGACTGCGAGCATGGGCCCGGCGATCCCAACGAGGTGCTGTCGGCCCTCCAGGCGATCCAGGCCGGCACCGCGACCGCGATCGCGCGCCCGGCCTGGAACGATTCCGTGCTGATCAAGCGCTACCTCGATCTCGGCGTGAACACGCTGCTGATCCCGATGGTGCAGAACGCCGAAGAAGCCAAGGCCGCGGTCGCCGCGACCCGCTATCCGCCCCACGGCATCCGCGGCGTAGCCTCGGGCACGCGTGCCAACCGCTTCGGCCGCGTGAAGGAGTATTTCCAGAAGGCGACCAGCGAGATGTGCGTGCTGGTCCAGGTCGAGACCAAGCCGGCGCTCGACCGCATCGAGGAGATCGCCGCGGTCGAGGGCGTCGACGGCGTCTTCATCGGCCCGTCCGATCTCGCGGCCGCGCTCGGCCATATCGGC
>CAZZLX010000160.1:0-7498 GCA_964655235.1 uncultured Rhizobium sp. | reverse complement strand
TGAAGATCCAGACCATCCACGGCTTCTGCCAAAGCCTGCTCGGCCGCTTCCCGCTGGAGGCCGGCGTCGCTCCCTATTTCGACTTGGCCGAGGACCGCATCGCCGCCGAGCTGATGGCCGAGGCGCAGAACCGCGTTCTGGCCGCGGCGCGCGTCGGCGGCGATCTGGCCGACGCGCTCGCGACCGCGACCGAGCGCGCCGGCGAGCAGCGCTTCGACACGCTGATCCAGGACCTCGCGCGCGAGCGCGGGCGCCTGATGCGGCTGGTCGAGGACCAGGGCATCGACGAGGTCGTCGCGCGCATCTTCGCGCGTCATGCGGCCGACCCTGCCGAGACGCCCGAACGCCTGATCGCGGAAGCCGTCCGCGACGGCGCCTTCGACCTGATCTCGCTCCGCCGCGCCTGCGACGCGCTGTCCAGAAGCGGGATCGAGGACCAGCGGCGCGCGCCGGTGCTGGCGGCCTTCCTCGCCGATCCGAGGACCCGCGTCTCCGCCTTCGAATCCTACCGCGGCATCTTCCTCACCAAGGAAGGCACGATCCGCGCGCGTCTCGCCGCCAAGGCGGCCGAGGCGCACGACGCGCGCTGCAAGGAGACGCTGCAGAAGGAAGCCGAGCGCATCCTCAGGCTCGACCAGAAGATCAAGGCGCTCCGCATCGCGCGCGCGACCTCGGCGCTGGTCCGCCTCGCGGTCGCGGTGATCGACACCTATGCCGGGCTCAAGCAGGCCAAGGCGCTGCTCGACTACGACGACCTGATCCTGAAGGCGCGCGACCTGCTGTCGATGGAGGGCGTCGCGCCCTGGGTGCTGTTCAAGCTCGACGGCGGCCTCGACCACATCCTGATCGACGAGGCGCAGGACACCAACCCCGACCAGTGGCAGGTGGTGCAGCACCTGGCCGAGGAATTCTTCGCCGGCGTCGGCGCGCGCGAGGACGTGACACGCACGATCTTCGCGGTCGGCGACTACAAGCAGTCGATCTACGGCTTCCAGCGCGCGGACCCGCGTGAGTTCCAGCGCATGCGCATGCACTTCGCGATGCGCGCGACCGGCGCCGAGCGCCGCTGGGACGAAGTGTCGCTCGCGACGTCCTTCCGCTCGACGCCGGCGGTCCTGGAAGCGGTGGACACGACTTTCGCGCCGGCCGAGGCCCATGCCGGCGTCACGCCCGAGGGCGAGAAGGTCGAGCACAAGGCGAACCGCGCCGGTCAGGCCGGCCTGGTCGAGATCTGGCCGCTGGAGGAGCCGGCCGAGCGCGATCCGTTCGAGTCCTGGACGCCGCCGGTCGAGCAGCGCACCGGCCACGATCCGGAGACCGAGCTCGCGCGCCTGATCGCGCGTCGCATCGGAGAGTGGATCGGCAAGGAGCCGCTGCCGGCAAAGGGCCGGACGGTCCGCGCCGGCGACGTCATGGTCCTGGTGCGCCGCCGCGGCACCTTCCTCGACGCGCTGGTGCGTGCGCTTAAGCAGCGGGGTGTGCCGGTCGCCGGCGCCGACCGCATCCTGCTGACCGACCAGCTCGCGGTCATGGACCTGATGGCGCTGGGCCACGCGCTGCTGCTGCCGTCGGTCGACCTGACCTTCGCGACCGTGCTCAAGAGCCCGCTGGTCGGTCTCGACGAGGACCAGCTCTATCGCCTGGCGCATGGCCGCGAGGGCACGCTGTGGCGACGCCTGCAGGCGATGAAGGACGCCGAGCCGGCGTTCCTCGCCGCGCACGATTTCTTCGCCGAGCTGCTGGCGCGCGTCGACTACCTCTCGCCCTTCGCGCTGTTCGCCCACGTGCTGGGCCCGCTCGGCGGCCGGCGGAAGATCCAGGCGCGGCTGGGGCCAGAGTCCCTCGACGCGCTGGAGGAGTTCCTCAACGCCGCGCTCTCGCACGAGCGCGCGCATCCGCCGTCGTTGCAGGGTTTCCTCCACTGGCTGGATGCCGCCGCCGAGGACATCAAGCGCGACCTCGAGCATGGTGCCCGCGACGAGGTGCGCGTGATGACCGTGCACGGTGCCAAGGGACTTCAGGCGCCGATCGTGATCCTGCCCGACACGGTCTCGCCGCTCCGCGACGACGCAGGCGTGCTGTGGACCGAGGACGGGCTGCCGCTCTGGTGCCCGCGCGCCGAGGATGCCGACCCGGTCGCGGGTCGCGCCCGCGCCGCCGCGCGCACGCGCCGCGAGGAGGAGCATCGCCGGCTTCTCTACGTCGCGATGACGCGGGCCGAGGACCGGCTCTATGTCTGCGGCTGGCGCACCTCGGACCGCAAGAGCAGCGGCACCTGGTACGACCTGATCGCCGCGGCGTTCGAGAGCCTTGGCGCCGAGAAGATTCCGGAGCCGCCGGCGCGCCGACACGTCAGCCGGCAACTGGCGCCGGTCGAGGCGCCGAAGGAAGCGGCCGGCGCGGTCGCCGTTCCCGCGCTTCCCGCCTGGGCCCACGCCGATGCGAAGGCCGAGCCGAAGCCGCCCAGGCCGCTGGCGCCGAGCCGCCCGGAGGATCCGGAGCCGCCGGTGCGCTCGCCGCTGATCGCAGAGGACGGGCTCCGCTTCCGCCGCGGGCGCCTGGTCCACCGCCTGCTACAGTCACTGCCCGACCTTCCGGCCGAGGCGCGCGCCGAGGCCGCGCGGCGCTGGCTCGGGCGCGCCGGCCAGGGCGTCACGCCGGAGCAGGCCGAGGTTCTGCTCAAGGAGACGCTGGCGATCCTCGACGATCCGGCGCTGAGCCCCTTGTTCGGTCCCGGCAGCCGCGCCGAGGTGCCGGTGACCGGCGTGATCGGGATGCACGTGATCTCGGGCCAGGTCGACCGGCTGGTGGCGCTGCCTCGGAAAATCCTGGTCATCGACTACAAGACCAACCGCCCGCCGCCCACGTCGCCCGAGCGCGTGGCGCCGCTCTATCTCCGCCAGATGGCGGCCTATCGGGCGGTCCTGAGGAAGGTCTACAAGGACCGGCCGGTCGAGTGCCGGCTCCTGTGGACCGACGGACCCCGCCAGATGGCGCTTCCCGATGCCCTCCTGGACCGCTTCGCGCCGGCCTAAGGCATTCACCAGACAGGGGAATTAGGAGCCCTTGCGCTCCCCCGCCCCCTCCTTTATAAACCCCCGCTTCAAGCTGGAGCCGATCCGATGAAAGCCGACATCCACCCGCAGTACCACACCATCAAGGTCATCATGACCGATGGCACCGAGTTCGAGACCCGCTCGACCTGGGGCAAGGAGGGCGAGGTGATGCGGCTCGAGATCGATCCGAAGTCGCACCCAGCCTGGACCGGCGTGCACCGCATGATCGACTCGGGCGGCCAGGTCGCGAAGTTCAACAAGCGCTTCGCCAACCTCGGCATCGGCGGCAAGAAGTAAGCTTCGGCCGCGTTACCCGGTCGTGGAAAGGGCCCCGTTCTGGGCCCTTCGCTTTTCTAGTTCAGCAGCCGGTCGAGCCGGTCGACGCGCTCATAGAGCGCCCGACTCCTCTCCAGCAGCCCACCCATGGCGGCCGGCATCCAGTCGCCGAGATCGTCGGCATCGCCGAGGCAGACGTCGCGCCCGGCGAGCCGGCGTTCGGGCCGGCGGGCGTCCTCGTCCGGGATCTCGCCCTCGATCACCGCGCGGCGCAGCAGCAGCCATGCCATCACCTGGGTCAGGCGGGAGGTCACGCGGAAGGCCTCGCGCGTCAGCTTCAGCCGCTCGACGGGAGGCATGCGGAAGGCGTCGGACTGCCGGAAGCGCAGGTAGTTGCGCGCCTCGACCAGCAGCGACATCGCCTCGTCGTAGGTCCGGGTTATGACCAGGGTCGACATGGCTAGAGCATGGGGCGGCCGGCACCCGGACGCCAAGAACTAATTTGTGCTCAGGCCCGCTCGCGCAGCGTGCTGAAGGTGAGGTCCGGCCATTCCTTCATCATGTAGTTGAGCTCCCAGTCGTTCCGCGCCAGGAAAACGGGCGCGTCGTCCCGGTCCTCGGCTACGACCCCGCGATTCTGCTCGATGAAGCGCTTCACCACCGCCGGGTCGGCGCTCGAGATCCAGCGCGCGGTCGTATAGGGCGCCTCCTCGAAGCCTATGGGCACGCCGTACTCGCCATTGACCCTGGAGCTCAGCACGTCGAGCTGGAGCCGGCCGACGACGCCGACGATCCATTGCGAGCCGATCACCGGGCGGAACACCTGGGTCACGCCCTCCTCGGCCAGGTCCTCCAGCGCCTTCCGCATCTGCTTGGCGCGGATCGGATCCTCGAGGCGGACGCGCATCAGGATCTCGGGCGCGAAATTGGGGATGCCGGTGAAGCGAATGCCCTCGCCCTCGGTCAGCGTGTCGCCGACGCGCAGCGTGCCGTGGTTGGGAATGCCGATGATGTCGCCGGGGAAGGCCTCCTCGGCCAGCTCGCGCTCCTGGGCGAAGAAGAAGATCGGGTTCTGCACCGCGATCATCTTGCCGGTGCGCGACTGCTTCAGCTTCATGCCGCGCCTGAAGCGGCCGGAGACGAGGCGGAGGAAGGCGACGCGGTCGCGATGCTGCGGGTCCATGTTCGCCTGGACCTTGAAGACGAAGCCGGTGACGGCGCTCTCTCCGGGATCGACCGGGCGCGGATCGGCCGGCTGCGGCCGCGGCGGCGGCGCGATCTCGCCCAGCATCCGGATCAGCGTCTCGACCGCGTAGTCCTGAAGTGCGCTGCCGAAGATCACCGGCGTCATGTGGCCGGCGCGGTATGCCTCGACATCGAGCGCCGGATAGGCGGACGAAGCCAGCTCGGCCGACTCGCGGAAATCCTTCAGCACCTGCGGCGCCACGCGCCGGTCGAGCTCGGGATCGTCAAGGCCCTTCACGTCGATCGACGTATCGCAGGGCGCGCCCCTGCTTTTGCTCGTCGTCAGGAACTTGCCGGCGAGCAGGTCGTAGCAGCCGTGGAAGTCCGTCCCCATGCCGACCGGCCAGTTGACCGGGGTCACGTCGAGCGCAAGCCCGCTCGCGACCTCGTCCATCAGGGCGAACGGATCGTGTCCCTCGCGGTCCACCTTGTTGACGAAGGTGATGATCGGGATGTCGCGCAGCCGGCAGACCTCGAACAGCTTGCGGGTCTGGCTCTCGATGCCCTTGGCGGCGTCGATCACCATGATCGCCGAGTCGACCGCGGTCAGCGTGCGGTAGGTGTCCTCGCCGAAGTCCTGGTGGCCCGGCGTGTCCAGCAGGTTGAAGGTGACGCCGTTGAACTCGAAGGTCATGACCGAGCTCGACACCGATATGCCGCGGTTGCGCTCGATCTCCATCCAGTCCGACCTTGTGCGTCGACGCTCGCCGCGCGCCTTCACCTGGCCGGCGGCGCGGACGGCGCCGCCGAACAGAAGCAGCTTCTCGGTCAGCGTGGTCTTGCCGGCGTCGGGATGCGAGATGATCGCGAAGGTCCGCCGGGCCGAACGTGCGTCGGCGGTCTGCAAGTCTGAGGGCAAAGGCTGGGTTCCGTCTGAAGGCGCCGTTTATATAGGGCGCTTACCCGCCCTTCGCCAGCGCCGCCAGCGCCGAGCGCATCGGCTCCGGGATCGGTGTCGGCCGCCTTCCGGCGCGGTCGACGAAGACATGGACGAAGTGGCCCGCCGCCGCGGGCGCGTCGTCGCCGGCGCGGAACAGGCCGACTTCGTAGCGGACGCTGGAGGATCCCAGTCTGCCGACGCGAAGGCCCGCGTCGATCCGGTCGGGAAACGCCAGCGGCTTGAAGTAGCGGCACTGGCTCTCGACGCACAGACCGATGACCGGCCCATGCTCGATGTCGAGCTTGCCGGCCTCGATCAGGTACGCGTTGATGACCGTGTCGAAATACGAGTAGTAGACGACGTTGTTGACGTGCCCGTAGACGTCGTTGTCCATCCAGCGGGTCGGGATCTGGAGCCAGTGGCCGTAATCCTTCCGCGTCTCCTGCACGTCCGCCATCACCGGTCCTCGAGAAATCCGTAAAGCGCGTCGACGGTCGCGTCGGGCGCTTCCAGCATCATCATGTGGCCCGAGGCCGGGATCGTGACGATCGCGGATCCTGCGATCGCCGCTGCCATCTCGCCGGTCGTCCTGGCCGGTACCATGCGGTCCTCGGATCCTGCGAAGACCAGCGCCGGGCAGCGCACGGCGTCGGCCGAGCCGGGCCCCGCCTTCCAGTCGGTGCAGGCCTGAAGGTCGGCGGCGAGCGACGGGCCGACGCCCTTCTGGATCAGGCGTCGCGCCGCGCCGGTGAGCCAGAGGCCCGGCGTCGGATGGCCGCCGATCTGCGCCGTGCGGCCGAGGCCCCAGAACGTCATCAGCTCAGGCGCCAGCATGGTGCCGGCCCTGGCCGAGTCGAGGAGCGCCTGGTGCACCGGCATCGCCAGCGAGGCACCGAGCAGCGCGATCTTCGCTACCTTGTCCGGCGACCGCGCCGCTGCGGTGAGAGCCACCGCAGCCCCCATGCTGTGGCCGACCAGCGCTGCCTTGTCGAAGCCGGTTGCGACGACGACCTTCGCGACCCAGTCGGCCATCGCCTCGATCGTCGAGAGCGCCGGGCCTTCCGAGCGTCCATGCCCCGGCATGTCGACGGCGAAGACCGAGAAGCCGTGATAGGCCAGGAACCGCGCCTGCAGCACCCAGACGGTGTGATCCATGCCGGCGCCGTGCAGCAGCACGACCAGCGGCCGGTCCTGGCTCAGCGGCTTGCCCCCGGTGCCGGCGAAGACGCGGCGTCCGTCGACGGTGAGATCCATCAGCTTCTCTGCGAGATCTTCAGCGCCTGGTCGAGGTCTTCCAGGATGTCCTCCGGATCCTCGAGCCCGATCGAGAGCCGGATCAGGTCCTCGCCGACGCCGGCGGCATCGAGTTCCTCGGCGCTCATCTGCTGGTGCGTGGTCGACGCGGGATGAATCACGAGGGACTTCGCATCGCCGACATTCGCGAGATGCGAGAACAGCTTCACACGCTCGATGAAGGCGCGGCCTTTGGCGCGGCCGCCCTTGATGCCGAAGGCGATCATCGAGCCCGCGCCCTTCGGCATCAGCTTCTTGGCGAGGTCATGGTCGGGATGCGTCTCGAGACCCGGATAGAGCACCCAGGCGACGGCGGCGTGGGTCTGCAGGAAGCGCGCGACCTTGAAGGCGGTCTCGACATGGCGCGCCATGCGCAGTGGCAAGGTCTCGACGCCCTGCAGGATGTGGAAGGCGTTGGTCGGGCTCATCGCCGCGCCGAAGTCGCGCAACCCCTCGGCCCGCGCGCGCATCAGGAAGGCCTCGGGGCCGAACTCCTCGGCGAAGTCGAGGCCGTGATAGCCGGCATAGGGCTCGGTCAGGGTCGGGAACTTGCCGCCTTCCCAGTCGAAGCGGCCCGAGTCGACGAGCGCGCCGCCGATCGCGACGCCGTGGCCGCCGAGCCATTTCGTCGCCGAGTGCATCACGATGTCGGCGCCATGCTCGAAGGGCCGCCCGAGGAACGGCGTGGCGAAGGTCGCGTCCAGCATCAGCGGCAGGCCCGCGGCATGCGCGATGTCGGCGACCTTCG
>CAZZLX010000159.1:0-7554 GCA_964655235.1 uncultured Rhizobium sp. | reverse complement strand
CATGGTTTCGCGCATCCGGACGGTGGCGTTCAGCGGCATCGAGGTGCTGCCGGTCGACGTCCAGGTGCAGATCGCCGGGGGCCTTCCGGCCTTCGCGCTGGTCGGCCTCGCCGACAAGGCTGTCGCCGAAAGCCGAGAGCGCGTGCGCGGCGCATTGAGCGCGCTGGGCTTGGCGCTGCCGCCGAAGCGGATCACCGTCAACCTGGCGCCCGCCGATCTGCTCAAGGAAGGCAGCCACTTCGACCTGCCGATCGCGATCGGGCTCCTGCTGGCGATGGGCGTGCTGCCGGCGGAGGAGCTGGAGCGCTTCGTGGCGCTGGGCGAGCTCGCACTCGACGGGCAGATCACCTCGGTCGCCGGCGTGCTGCCGGCGGCGATCGCGGCGAACGGCGAAGGCCGCGGGCTCATATGCCCGGCGGCGAACGGCGGCGAGGCGGCTTGGTCGAACGGCGAGATCCTGGCGCCGTCGACGCTGCTGGCGCTGATCAACCACTTCAAGGGAAGCCAGGTGCTGTCGCCGCCCAGGGCTGAGATCGCCGAGGAGCGCGGCGCCACGCTCGACCTCGCCGACATCAAGGGCCAGGAGACGGCGAAGCGCGCGCTGGAAGTGGCGGCGGCCGGCGGCCACAACCTGCTGATGATCGGCCCGCCGGGCTCGGGCAAGTCGATGCTGGCGCAGCGGCTTCCGGGCCTTCTGCCGCCGCTCACCCCGGCCGAGGCGCTCGAGGTCAGCATGGTGCATTCGATCGCGGGCCTGCTGACCGACGGCAAGCTGACGCGCCGCCGCCCCTTCCGCGATCCGCACCACTCGGCCTCTCTGCCGGCGCTGGTCGGCGGCGGCCTCCGGGCGAAGCCGGGAGAGATATCATTGGCGCACAACGGAGTTCTTTTTTTGGATGAACTCCCCGAGTTCCAGCGCTCGACGCTCGAGTCCCTTCGGCAGCCCGTCGAGACCGGCCGCACCCTGGTTGCGCGCGCCAACGCGCATGTGTCGTACCCGGCGCGGTTCCAGCTCGTCGCGGCGATGAACCCGTGCAAGTGCGGGCACCTCGACGATGCGTCGCTCGCCTGCTCGAAGGCGCCGCGCTGCGCTGTGGACTACCAGTCGAAGATTTCCGGTCCGCTGTTCGACCGCATCGATCTGCAGCTCGACGTGCCGGCGGTGACGCCGGCCGACCTCGCGCTGCCGCCGCCGCGCGAAGGCTCGGCCGAGGTCGCGGCACGCATCGCCGCCTGCCGCGAGATCCAGCTTCAGCGCTACGCGCATCTGCCGGAGGACCGCCGCATCCGCACCAACGCGGAGGCCGACGGCGCCGTGCTCGACGAGGTCGCGACGCCCGAGCCCGCCGGCAGGAAGCTGCTGACGGAAGCGGCCGAGCGCCTCAAGCTCTCGGCCCGCGGCTATCACCGCGTCCTCCGCGTCGCCCGCACGCTGGCGGACCTCGACCGCGCCGCGACCGTCGCCCGCCTCCACGTCGCCGAGGCGCTTTCCTATCGCCGCGTCGCGCCGGGGCGCTGATCCTCGCCTACATGGTCCGGACGCGCGCCAGGAACTGATCGACGCGGCTTTCCAGGTCCATGGACTGCTGCGAGAGGGACTCGGCGCTGGTGAGGACGATCGTCGAGGACCGGCCGGTCTCGCCGGCCGCCTGGGTGACGCCGATGATGTTGCCCGAGACCTCCTGGGTCGCCGCCGACTGCTCCTCGACCGGGCTCGAGATCGAGGTGCTGATCTCGCTGACCTGGCCCACGATCTCGCCGATCTGGCGGATCGACTCCGCGGTGGTCTGCGTCGATTCCTGGATATCCTTGATCTGCTTCTCGATCTGCTCGGTCGCCTTAGCCGTCTGGCTGGCCAGCGACTTGACCTCGCTCGCGACGACGGCGAAGCCTTTGCCGGCCTCTCCCGCGCGTGCCGCCTCGATCGTGGCGTTCAGCGCAAGCAGGTTGGTCTGAGAGGCGATATCGGTGATGATCTGGGTGATCTCCCCGATCTTCCGGGCCGCGGCGACCAGCTCGGTCACCATCGCCTCGGAGCGCTTCGCCCGCTCGACCGCATCGCCGATGACGCGCGTCGAGCCCGTGATCTGGCGCGAGATCTCATTGACCGAAGCCGTCAGCTCCTCGGACGCGGCCGAGACCGCATTGGACTGCTGGTCCGTCTGAGCCGCCGCCGCGCTGAGCGCCTGGGCGGTGTTCTTCATGTCGTCGGCCGAAGCCGCGACCTTGCGCACTAGGCCCTTCACGCCGTTCTCGAATTCATCTGCCAGGGCCGCGTTCTCGGCCTTCCGCTTGGAGAGATCGGTGGCGAACTTCACGACCTTCCAGAGCCGCCCGTTAAGATCCAGCACCGGGTTGTAGGTCGCTTCGATCCAGACTTCTTTGCCGTCCTTGGCGATCCGGCGGAACTGGCCGGCGTGGTACTCGCCGCTGCGCAGCTTCTCCCAGAACGCCCTGTACTCGGTGCCGGCGCGCTCGGTCGCGTCGACGAACAGGCTGTGATGCTTGCCCTGGATCTCAGGCAGCGTGTAGCCGAGCGTCTTCAGGAAATTCTCGTTCGCCGTGATGATCGTGCCGTCGAGCTCGAACTCGATCACGGCCTGCGAACGGCTGATCGCATCGACCTTGCCGGCGAGGTCGGCGAACTGGGCTTTCTGCTTCGAGACGTCGCTCGCGTACTTAACGACCTTGAACGGACGCCCGCGTCCGTCGAGGAGCGGGTTGTAGGACGCCTCGATCCAGACATCCCGGCCGCCCTTGCCGATGCGCTTGAACTGCCCCGCCTGGAACCGGCCCTGGTTGAGCGCGTCCCAGAAGGCGCGATAGCCCGTGCCGTCCCGCTCCGCGGGATCGACGAACATGCTGTGGTGGCGCCCCTTGATCTCGTCGAGGGCGTATCCCATCGCATTCAGGAAGTTGGCGTTCGCCGTGAGGATGGTGCCATCCATCTGGAATTCGATGATGGCCCGGGAGCTGTCGAGAGCGGCCAGCTTGGCCGACTTTTCGTTAACCATGAACGAGCGCATGCGGATCTCCTCTCCGTTGAAGCCGATGCAGCTGTCCTTTGCACTAAGGTGGCGACGGTGCGGGGGATCGCACCGCCGCAAGGGACATCATCGACTGGACGGATGTGAGCGTATGCGACTTGGTCGCAGTCGACTTTCCACCTTTCGGTTAGGGCGACTAGATTCATGGCGTCGAAGGTCGCCTCCGGACATGACCGGTCATGCCGGCGTCAGGATGAGAGAAACTCGGCGGCGGCGACGTAGAGCGGGATGCCGAAGACGAGGTTGAAGGGGAACGTGATGGCGAGCGCCGCGGTCAGGTAGACGGCCGGGTTCCCCTCCGGCAGCGATATCCGTATCGCGGCCGGCGCGGCGATATAGGACGCGCTCGCCGCCAGCGTCGCGAGCACCACGGTTCCTCCGAGAGAAAGGCCGGCCGCCCATCCCAGCGCCACGCCGGCGAATCCGTGAACGATCGGCGCGCCGATGGCGAACGCCGCGACCCGCCCGCCGATCCGACGCAGCTCGCCAGCGCGCAGCGCCGTCAGCCGCCCAAGCTCGAGCAGGAAGAGGCAGAGAGCACCGGGAAAGAGGCCGACGAAGAAGGGCTTCACCGGCGCGAAGCCTTTCTCGCCAACGGCCCAGCCGATGCACAGGCCGCCGATCAGCAGCAGCATGCTCTTTCCCGATCCGACCGAGGCAAGGATCCGTCCCAGCCCTTTCAGGTCGCCGCCCCGCCCCGCCAGGCGCGCGAGAAGAACCGCGATGATGATCCCCGGTGCCTCCATGAGCGCGAGAAGCGCCGCGGCGAAGCCTTCGTAGGCGATCCCCGACGCGTCGAGGAACGACAGCACCGCGATGAACGTCACGGCCGAAACGGACCCGTAATGCGCGGCCAGCGCCGCGGCATCGGCGACCGAGAAGCCCATCGGTCCCCGGAGCAGAGCGAAGCACCAGAGCGGGATCGCGAGGCTCAGCGCCACGGCCGCCGCGGCGTAGGGAGCGATCGTGTGGAGGCCGGCCTCCCCGAGCTGGACGCCGCCTTTGAGGCCGATCGCCAGCATGAGGTAGGCGGTCAGGCCGTCGAACACCGCCTCGGGCAGCTTGAAGTCGCTCCGCAGGATCACCGAGAGGATGCCCAGCGCGAAGCAGAGCACGATCGGCGAGATCAGATTGGCAGCGGCAAGGTCCATCGGCGCCATGTCGGGTCCGCTCGCGATTGCACGGGCGGCATCGCCGCGGGCGCAAGATAATTGTCCGGGCGCGATCGGGAACTTGGAAGTCCCGATGCTCGGCATTGAGTTTTTCAATGTGCATTCATCGACCTCGCAGGCATCATCCGGCCGATGCCGTCTTCGCGTCCGCCCTTCGATCTCGATCTGCTCCGGACCTTCGTCGAGATCGCCGACAACGGGAGCTTCACCCGTGCAGCGGAACGCGTGGGCCGAAGCCAGCCCACCGTTTCGCTGCAGATCAAGAAGCTCGAACAGGGTCTCGGCCGCCGCGTGTTCGAGCGCGACGGCGGGTCGGGCGGTCAGCGCGTGCTGACGACCGAAGGCGAGATCCTGCTCAACTACGCGCGCCAGGTCCTTCATCTCTGCGACGAGGCGAGCGCCAGGATCATGGAGCCGGAGGTCGAGGGACTGGTTCGCCTCGGCACGCCGGAAGACTTCGCTACCTCCCACCTCCCGGACATCCTCGGCCGGTTCGCGCGCGCCCACCCGAGGGTCGCGCTCTCGGTCAATTGCGACTTCACCGTCAACCTGCTGAGCGGGTTTTCCCGCGGCGAGTACGACCTGGTCCTGTTCAAGCGCGAACCGCAGGGAGTGTCGGGCCCCCAGGGCACCGGCGACGGCGGCGTCGGCGTCTGGCGCGAGGTTCTCGTCTGGGCGGCCAGCTCCCGCCTGGTGCTGGACGACGCAAAGCCGCTGCCGCTGGTTCTCGCACCGGCCCCCGATGTCTATCGGCGGCGCGCGATCGCGGCATTGGACGCCGCCGGGCGCAAATGGCAGGTCGTCTTCACCAGCCCCAGCCTCGCCGGTCTCCAGGCCGCGGTACGGGCCGGGCTCGGACTTTCCGTCCTCCCACGCGGCATGGTGCCGGCGGGCGCGACCGTTCTCGCCCCTCTGGAGCACCGGCTGCCCGAGCTGCCCGACACCGAGATCGTGCTGTACCGGACGCCCGGGGCCATCTCGCGGCCCGCATCGCTGCTGGCCGAGCACATCGTCCATTCCCTCGAGAACGAGGGCAAGCAGGCCCAGGACGGTTGAGGCCGGCATTGCCGTCGGCGACGAGGAGGCTGGTCCCGGCCCAATGCGAACGCGTGCGGGCAAATTGCCTTGCGGATCGCGATCGGTATCCTTGGCGGGGTCCAGAGCCGGGCCGCGCCGACCGGAGTAGCCGTCCTTGACCAATCCGATTGCCGGAAAACTGCAAACGCTGACCGACCAGCAGCTCGCCGCCATCGTCGACTCGTCGGACGACGCGATTCTCGTCAAGGACCTCCAGGGCGTGATCCACAGTTGGAATCGCGGCGCCGAGAGGCTTTTCGGCTACAAGGCGGACGAGGTGATCGGGAAGCCCGTCTATGTGCTGATCCCGCCGGATCGCGAGAAGGAGGAGCCGTACATCCTCCGTCTGATCGCCAGCGGCGAGAAGCTCGACCACTTCAGGACGGTCCGATGCCGCAAGGACGGCACGCTTGTCGACATCTCGCTGTCGGTCACGCCGATCCGCGACGCCGAGGGACGCGTCATCGGTGCGACCAAGGTCGCGCGCGACGTCTCGGAGACGATGCGCGCCGAGCGCCAGCAGGATCTGCTCGTTCAGGCCGAGCAGCGCCTGGCGACGATCGTCGACTCCTCGGACGACGCGATCCTGGAGGCCGACCTCTCGGGCATCATCCGGACATGGAACAAGAGCGCCGAAAGCCTCTTCGGCTATCCGGCCGAGGAAGCGATCGGAATGTCGGCCGCGGCGCTGACCCCGGATGAACGTCGGGACGAGGAACTCGCCCTCCTCGCGCGCGTCGTCTCGGGCGAAAAGGTCGGGCGGCACGCGACGGTCCGCCGTCGCCGGGACGGGGCGGTGCTGGAGCTTTCTCTGAACTTGTCGCCGATCCGGGACCGGGACGGGCGCGTCGTCGGCGTTTCCACGATCGCACGGGCCGCCGTCGCAGCCCGCGAGAACGAGCGGAGCCGCAGGTAGCTAGGGCTTCAGGGCCGAGTCCAGGAACGCGCGCACCACGCGCTGGAACTTCCCCGGCTCCTCCAGCGGCGGCGAGTGGCCGGACTTCTCGAAGATCTCGAGCCGCGCGCCCTTGATCCGGGAGACGATCTCCTCCGAGCACCAGACCGGCGTGATCGGATCCGAACGGCCGACCACCACCAGGGTCGGGCAGGTGATCGAGCCGAGCCGGTCCTTCACGTCGTAGGCCGGCACCTCGCGCGCGAAGGCCGCGTTGTGGGTCTCGAAGCGGTAGGGCGTCGCCGCGGCGCGTGCCTCGACTGCCTGCTCATCGTAGTCGTGGTTGTAGATGCGGAGCGCCTTCCGCCAGAACTCGCGGAACTCCTCGTTGCTGCGGACTTCGCCGCGCGTGACGCGGTCGACGAGCTCGCGATCGAGGCCGACGCGCTCCGACCCGGCGATCGAGCGGATGAAGCCCTCGCGGAAGGAGTGATCGGCGACGGTGTCCCTGAGGATCAGCGCCGACAGGCGCCGGGGATGGCGGATCGCATATTCCATGGCAATGAAGCCGCCATAGGAGCCGCCCGCCATCACGAAGCGCTCGACGCCCATCCACTGCCGGATCGCCTCCACGTCGTCGACCCACTGCGCGTGGGTCAGGGGCGGCTCGCCTTCGCTGGCACCGCTGCCGCGGGCGTCGAACACCACCACCCGTAAGCGGTCGCGGAAGGCGCCGTAGCCCTTCTTCGGCTCGTCGCGTGAGCCCAGGCCCGGCGCGCCGTGGTGGACGATCATCACCGGCAGCACCGGGTCGTCGCCGAGCACCTCGAGTTCCAGGTGATTTCCGTTGATCTCGACGCGCATGGGCCAGTCCTTCGCTCCGGGGCTGCCAGCAGCTTAACAGCCAAGCCACGGCAAACCGTCGCAGCCCAGCCAAGGCGCTTGCCTCTTCCCGCAATTGCGAGTGATATGCAATTTCATATTGGATGGAGATCGATGAAGAAGCTCGTCGCCGCGCTGGCCATTGCCGGAAGCCTGTGGACCGTCCCATCGGGGGCCGCGTCGCCCGAGGCGGTGCTCACCGCATATGCCGACGTCGCCCAGGCGATGTACGGCGACGCGCTCGCCCGCGCGCGCCAGCTGCAGTCGGCCGTGACGCTCCTGACGCGGAAGCCGTCGGAGGCGGCGATGGCAGCGGCACGTGCCGCCTGGATCGCGGCACGCGAGCCCTACCAGCAGACCGAGGCCTACCGCTTCGGGAACAAGATCGTCGACGAGTGGGAAGGGCGCG
The DNA here is from genome assembly GCA_964655235.1 of uncultured Rhizobium sp. Taxonomy (GTDB): domain Bacteria; phylum Pseudomonadota; class Alphaproteobacteria; order SHVZ01; family SHVZ01; genus SHVZ01. The sequence goes on along the minus strand of CAZZLX010000159.1, from coordinate 72 downwards.
TGAATGCCTGGCCGCTCGACGAGGGCCTGATCGACTACGTCGATGCCGGCCGCTACGGCGAGAGCTCGTACG
>CAZZLX010000158.1:0-7610 GCA_964655235.1 uncultured Rhizobium sp. | reverse complement strand
TTGACCGCGTATTTCGGCATCTGCCCTTTGAGGACGGATGTCACCTGCTCGACCGTGTCGTTGGCCTGGGACGCCACCGACTCCGGGACCATGCCCCCCTGGTGCGGGGTCGCCAGCACCTTGGGATGCCGGCCGAGCACGAGCGGCGGCGTGTCATCGGGGGGCGAGCGGCCGACATCGAGCGCCGCGCCGGCGATCCAGTTCTCGTCGAGCGCGCGCTTGAGATCGTCCTCGTCGACGAGGCCTCCACGCGCGTGGTTCAGGAAGAACGCGCTCGGCTTCATCTTCCGGAAGACCGCGGCGTTCATCAGCTTCTCGGTCTTAGGCGAGTGGATCACCAGGCATAGAAGGAAGTCCGACTCCGCCGCGAGCCGATCGAGATCGACCTTCTCGAACGGCGCGGGGACGTTGGCGATCGGATCGGAGACCAGGACGCGCATGCCCATGAAGGCAAGGACCTCGGCCATGCGCTTTCCCAGATTCCCGAATCCCGCGATGCCGGCGGTGCGGCCGGCGAGCTGGATTCCCTGGCGCTGCGGCGGCACGACGCCGGAACGGTACGCGATTACGTCGCGACTCATGCCGCGCCCGAGGTCGATCATCTGGCCCAGAATCAGCTCGGTCACCGCGGGGATGAAGCCCGGCCCGGCGCGCGTGACCAGCACGCCCGCGGCCGAGGCGGCGTCGATATCGATGTTGCGGATATCCATCGCCGCGCGATGGATCGCGACCAGGTTTGGCAACGCCTTGAAAAGACGTGCTTCGCCCGGGACCATGCGGTCGAGCACGATGACATCGGCATCGGCGGCGAGCCCGATCAGCGCATCGACCGTGAGCGGCGCGTCGCCGTCATGAACCTTGAGATCGCCGAGCGCGTTGAGTCGAGCGACCGCGGCGTCGCCGTACTTGTCCCGGCGGTCGATGCGGGTATGCGTGAGGACGATGCGAGGCATGAGCTGGTTCTACCGATGTTCTTGTGCGGGCAGGGCCATGGTGCCATACAGGCGCCACGCTTTCGCAACCGGAACGTCGATGCGCGCAACCCTTCTCCGTCTCGCCGTGGCAGCCGCGATGCTGTCTCCGTTCGCCGCCCTGGCGAACGACGTGGATTTCCCGACCTGGCTGAAGCAATTCCGTGCCGAAGCCATCGAGCGCGGCATCAAGCCCGAGACGCTCGATCGCTCGCTTGCCGGCGTGGCACCGATTCCCCGCGTGATCGAGCTCGACCGTCGCCAGCCGGAGACGACGCTCACCTTCGAGCAGTACATCGAGCGCGTGATCAACGACCGCCGCGTCGAGACCGGTCGACAGATGCTGGTCACGCATAAGGACCTCCTCGAGCAGGTGTCGACGAAGTTCCGGGTGCAGCCGCGCTTCATCGTGGCGCTCTGGGGAATCGAGACGGATTTCGGCCGCATCACCGGCGACTTCCCGATCATCTCGGCACTGGCGACGCTCGCCTATGACGGCCGCCGTGCCAGCTTCTTCCGCGGCGAGCTGCTGAACGCGCTCCGCATGGTCGACCGCGGCCTCGCGGAGCCGCAGCGCATGCGCGGGTCCTGGGCCGGCGCGATGGGGCAGAGCCAATTCATGCCGTCGAGCTTCCTCGCCTACGCCGTCGACCACGACGGCGACGGCAAGCCCGATCTCTGGGGCTCGCAGCCGGACGTCTTCGCCTCGATCGCCAACTACCTCTCCAAGAGCGGCTGGCAGGGCGATCAGACCTGGGGCCGACAGGTCCAGGTGCCGCCATCGCTCGACCGCAGCCAGTTCGACCTCAAGGTCGAGAAGCCGCTGAGCGAATGGACGAGCCTCGGCGTGCGCAGCGCCGACGGGCGGGATCTGCCGGCCCGCGACCTTGCCGCCTCGATCGTCCAGCCTGGCGGCGCCCAGGGCGCCAGCTACCTCGTCTATCAGAACTACAAGACGATCATGCGCTGGAACCGCTCGCTCTACTTCGCGACTGCCGTCGGACAACTTGCGGACCGCATTTCCGGGAGTTAGATTACCAAATATTGGTAAACTAACCGAGCGGCCCCCAAGATGATGCGGACTACGCGGTCCTTTTCTCTGCTGGGGACTGTCGCTACGGCGTTGGTTCTTGCGGGATGCTCCAGCATCCAGCTGGGATCCCACGTCGCCAAGACGGTCGGCGAAAAGACCGGGGTGACGTCCTCTCCGAAAGGCTATTACAAAGTCGGAGATCCATATCAGATCAATGGGGTCTGGTATTATCCTAAAGTCGACTATGATTATGACGAGACTGGGATCGCCTCCTGGTACGGTGAGGCCTTCCACGCCAAGCTGACCGCCAACGGCGAGATCTACGACATGAACGACCTGACGGCCGCGCACCGGACGCTGCCGCTGCCGAGCCTGGTGCGAGTCACGAATCTCGACAACGGCCGCTCGATGGTCGTGCGCATCAACGACCGCGGCCCGTATGCCGCCGGCCGCATCATCGACCTCTCGCGCCGCTCGGCCCAGCTCCTCGGCATGGACAAGGCCGGCACCGCCAAGGTCCGGGTCCAGATCCTGCCGACCGAGAGCCGGGCGATCGCCGACGCGATGTCGCGCGGCCAGCCGGAACCGGCGATGGTCGTCGCCTCGGCCGACAACATCGCGACCGATGCGGTGCAGGTCCGCCCGGACACCCCGAACGCCTCGCCCCGCGCCTCGGTCTCGGTCCAGCCGCTGCCGCTTCCGAACGTGGTCGCCGTTCCGGCCCCGCCGCCGCCGCAGGCGGCCGCGCCGGCCGGCGGCGTCACCGCCGAGGTCGCCAAGGCCCAGGCCGAACGGCAGGTCGCGGCGCTCCAGCCGGTGCAGCCCGTGGTGACCACCGTTCCGGTGGTGCCGACCGAGATCTACATCCAGGCCGGCGCCTTCTCGAACGTCAACAATGCCGTGAGGGTCTCAGCGGCGCTGGCCTCGGTCGGACGGGCGACCGTTGCGCCGAAGCAGATCCGCAACCAAGTTCTCTATCGCGTGCGCTTCGGGCCGTTCTCGAGCGTTGAAGAGGCCGACCGGACGCTCGCGAGCATTATCCAATCCGGATACCCGGACGCCCGGATCGTCGCCGACCAGTGAAGAGAGGTCCCGCCATGCTCCGCAGCCTTCTTCTTGCCGCCGCCTTAGTCGCGGGGACGGTTCCCGCCTTCGCGCAGACGATCGAGACCCAGGCCCGGCAGGCCTACATCGTCGACATGAAGACGGGCACCGTCCTGCTCGACAAGAATTCAGACGAGCTGATGCCGCCGTCGTCGATGAGCAAGATGATGACCGCCCACATGCTCTTCGAGAAGCTGCAGAAGGGCGAGGTCAAGCTCACCGACGAGTTCCCAGTCTCGGAGAAGGCCTGGCGCATCCAGGGCTCCAAGATGTTCGTGCCGCTGGGCGGGCGCGTGAAGGTCGAGGACCTGATCCGCGGCATCGTGATCCAGTCGGGCAACGACGCCTGCGTCGTCGTCGCGGAAGCGCTTGCCGGCTCGGAGGAGGCCTTCGCCGAGCAGATGACGAAGAAGGCGCGCGAGCTGGGCCTCACCAAGACCGTCTTCAAGAACGCGAGCGGCTGGCCGCATCCGGAGCACCTGACGACGGCGCGCGAACTCGCGCTGCTCGCCAAGCACACGATCGAGGCCTATCCCGAATACTACAAGTACTATGCCGAACTGAACTACACCTATAACGGCATCAAGCAGGGCAACCGCAATCCGCTGCTCTACAAGCCGCTCGGCGCCGACGGCCTCAAGACCGGCCACACGGAAATCGCCGGCTACGGCCTGACCGCTTCGGTCAAGCGCGGCGAGCGCCGCATCATCATGGTGCTCAACGGCCTGCCGAGCATGAAGGCGCGCGCGCAGGAGAGCGAAAACCTGATCGACTGGTCCTTCCGTGAGTGGGAGAACTACGCGCTGTTCAAGCAGGGCGAGACCGTGCAGTCCGCGGGCGTCTGGCTCGGCGACGCGAAGAACGTCTCCCTGCAGGCGGGCGAAAACCTCGAAGTGACGCTGCCGAGGAAGGCGCGCCAGGGCATGAAGGTCACGGCCGTATTCCAGGAGCCGATCCCGGCGCCGATCCAGAAGGGCCAGACCGTCGGCAAGCTGACCATCGCTGCCCCCGGCGTGCAGACGCGCGAGCTGCCGCTGATCGCGGGTGAGGCCGTGGGCCAGCTGGGTCCCGCCGGCCGCATCGGCGCCGCGGTCTCCTACCTGATCTTCGGCCAGCAGAAGTGACGGCACCCGCTCGCTTCGTCACCTTCGAAGGCGGCGAAGGGGCGGGGAAGACCACCCAGATCAATCGTCTCGGCGAGAGGCTGGCGAAAGCCGGCCTCTCGGTCGTCACGACCCGCGAGCCCGGCGGCTCGCCGGGGGCGGAGGCCATCCGCAACCTGCTGGTCGCCGGCGAGGTCGGCCGCTGGGATCCCGTGACGGAGGCGTTCCTGATGATCGCCGCACGCCGCGACCATTGGCTGAAGACGATCAAGCCGGCGCTCGATGCGGGCAGATGGGTGATCTCCGACCGTTTCCATGACTCGACCCGGGCCTATCAGGGCTATGGCCGCGGCGTCGCGGACGCGGACATCGAGGCGCTGCGCCGGCTCGCGATCGGCGAGACCAGGCCCAACCTCACGCTGATCCTCGATCTGCCGGTGGCGGACGGGCTCGGGCGGGCGCAAGCTCGGCTCAAGGCGAAGGGGTCGGGCGAGGACCGGTTCGAGCGGATGGATACGGGCTTTCACGAGCGGATGCGCCAGGGCTTCCTCGCCATCGCCAAGGCGGAGCCGGCGCGTTGTGTCGTCATCGACGCACGGGGCGACATCGACGCGGTGCATGCAGCCGTCGTCGCCGCCGTCGCCGATCGTCTCGGCGTGACCCTGTGACCGGCAAGAAGTCGGCCTCCGCGGAAGAGAAGGAGCGGCCGCATCCGAAGCTGGGGCCGGCGCTGCTCGGCCACGAGGCGGCGGAGGCGCAGATGGTCGAGGCGGTGCGCTCGGGCCGGCTAGCGCATGCGTGGCTGATCGAGGGACCGCGCGGCATCGGCAAGGCGACGCTCGCCTTCCGGTTCGCGCGATTTCTCCTTTCGGGCGCGACAGGCGAGGGCGGGGGGCTCTTCGGCGACGCACCGACCAATCTCGACATCGATCCGGCGCACCGCGCCGCGCGGCTGATCGCAGCCGGCAGCCATCCCGACCTGCTGGCGCTCGAGCGCAGCTACGACGACAAGGCCAAGCGTCTCCGCAAGGTCATCACCGCCGAGGAGGCGCGCGGCGTCGCCGAGTTCATGCACCTGACGCCGGCCGAAGGCGGCTATCGCGTCGCGATCGTGGATGCGGTCGACGACCTCAATCCGCAGTCGATGAACTCGCTGCTGAAGATCCTGGAAGAGCCGCCGGGTCGTGCCGTGCTGCTGCTCGTCTATCATGGTGCCGGTCGCATCCTGCCGACGATCCGCTCGCGCTGCCGGCGTCTGGTGCTGAAGCCGCTCGCCGACGACGTGCTCGACCGGCTGCTCACCGTGCATGCGCCGGATCTGCCGGCGGAGGAGCGGGGGCCGCTCGCGCGTCTCGCCCGCGGCAGCCTCGGACGCGCGCTCGACCTGATCGAGGCCGGCGGGCTCGGCCTCTATCGCCAGGTCTTCCAGCTCGCGAGCGCCACGGCGCCGGATGCCCAGCAGATGCAGGGCTTCGCCGACAAGCTGGCACGCAAGGGCGCGGATGCCTCGTACCTCGCCGCCGTCGACATGCATGTCGACCTGCTGGCGAGGCTCGCCCGCGCGGCCGCTGATCCCGGACCGCCGGCCGAGATCGTGCCGGGCGAGGGGGCGGCGCTGCAGCGCCTCGCCGGCCGGCGCAGCCTTGATCGCTGGCGCGAGCTATGGGAGAACAGCCGCCGTCTGGTCCAGCGTTCCGAGGCCGTCAACATCGACCGCAAGCAGGTCCTGCTGACCCTCTTTCTGGCCCTGGACGACGATCGCCTTCTCAGCCCGTCCTAGGAGTTCCGGCCGATGGCCGCGGCCAAGCGTTACTACCTGACGACGCCGATCTACTACGTGAACGACGCGCCCCATATCGGGCACGCGTACACCTCGCTCGCCTGCGATGCGCTGGCGCGCTTCAAGCGGCTTGACGGCTACGAGGTCAAGTTCCTGACCGGCACCGACGAGCACGGTCAGAAGGTGGAGAAGGCGGCCGAGGCGGCCGGCGTCGACCCGCAGGCCTTCACCGACCGGGTGAGCCAGCACTTCCGCGATATGTCGCCGCTGATGAACTACTCCAACGACGATTTCATCCGCACGACCGAGCCGCGCCACATCAAGGCCTGCCAGGAGCTGTGGCGCCGGATGAAGGCGAACGGCCACATCTATCTCGGCAAGTTCGCCGGCTGGTACGCGGTCCGCGACGAAGCCTTCTACGACGAAAGCGAGCTCGTCGACGGCAAGGCGCCGACCGGCGCCGAGGTCGAATGGCTGGAGGAAGAGAACTACTTCTTCGATCTCTCGAAGTGGCAGCAGCCGCTGCTCGACTTCTACGAGGCGAATCCGCACTTCCTGGCGCCGCGTACGCGCAAGAACGAGGTCGTCAGCTTCGTCTCCTCGGGGCTTCGCGATCTTTCGATCTCGCGCACCAGCTTCAAGTGGGGCGTGCCGGTCCCGGACGATCCCAAGCACATCATGTACGTTTGGATCGACGCGCTGACTAACTACATGAGCGCGGCCGGATTCCCGGACGAGGGCGGCGAGTACGCGAAGTTCTGGCCGGCCGACCTGCACATGGTCGGCAAGGACATCATCCGCTTCCACACGGTCTACTGGCCGGCCTTCCTGATGGCCGCCGGCCTCAAGCCGCCGAAGCGCGTGTTCGCGCATGGCTGGTGGACCAGCGAGGGGCAGAAGATGTCGAAGTCCCTCGGCAACTTCATCACGCCCCAGGGGCTGGTGGAGCGCTACGGGCTCGACCCCACGCGCTACTTCCTGCTGCGCGAGCTGCCGTTCGGCCAGGACGGCAACTTCAGCCACGCGGCGATGGTCCGGCGGATCAACACCGACCTCGCCAACGACTTCGGCAACCTGGCGCAGCGCGTGCTGTCCCAGATCGCCAAGAACTGCGAGGGCAAGGTTCCGGTCGCGGGCGCGCTCACCGACGCCGACAAGGGGCTGCTCGCGCTCGCCCACGGGCTGCTGCCGCGCGTCCGCGGCGAATACGACGAGCAGCAGTTCCACAAGGCGCTCGAGGCGCAGTGGGAGGTCGTCGTCGCCGGCAACCGCTACGTCGACGAGCAGGCGCCGTGGGCGCTGAAGAAGACCGACCCGGCGCGCATGGCGACCGTGCTCTACGTGCTGGCCGAGACGATCCGACACTTGGCGATCCTGGCGCAGCCGGTGATGCCGGACTCGGCCGCGCGCATGCTCGACCTGCTGGCGGTGCCGGCGGACCAGCGCGGCTTCACCGCGCTCGGGCCCGGCGGCGCGCTCAAGGCCGGCACGGCGCTGCCGGCGCCGCAGGGGGTCTTCCCGCGCTATGTCGAGGAAGGGCAGGAGCCCAAAGCCGGGGTGAAGGCGAAGGCGGGCGGCTGATGCTGGTCGACAGCCACTGCCACCTGGACTTCCCCGAG
>CAZZLX010000157.1:0-7610 GCA_964655235.1 uncultured Rhizobium sp. | reverse complement strand
CTCGCATGAAAGCCTTCCGCTTCTCCCTTCAAGCCATCCTGACGCTCCGCGAGGAGAAGGAGCAGAAAGCGCAGCGCCATTACGCCAAGATGCTCCGCGTCGTGGAAACGGTCCAAGCCGAACTGGACGCCGTGGGGCGCCGCCTGACGCCCTTCAGCGAGGGGCTGGCCAAGGTCGACATGGAAGCGAACGAGTCCTCGGTCAAGCGCGAAGCCAACGATGCCGACGCCGTCACCATCGACCGGCTGACCATCGCGCTGCCGGGCGGGCGCAAGCTCTTCGACAACCTCGACCTTGCCTTTCAGCCGGAGAAGTCGGTGCTGATCACCGGGCCGACCGGCTCCGGCAAGTCGAGCCTGTTCAAGACGATCGCCGACATCTGGCCTTACGGGCGCGGAAGCGTGCGCATCCCCGAGGGGAAGCGCCTGCTGTTCCTGTCCCAGAAGCCCTATCTGCCGGTCGGCACGCTCAGGCAGGCGCTTCTCTTCCCGGGCAACATCGAGGCGGACGACGAGACGCTCGAAAAGATGCTGAAGGACTGCGGGCTGCCGCGGCTGGTCGGCCAGCTGGACACCAGCGAGAACTGGCAGCTCTTCCTGTCGGGCGGCGAGCAGCAGCGCTTCGGCATCGCCCGCTGCCTGCTCCATCGGCCGGACTTCATCTTCATCGACGAAGGGACGTCGGCGCTCGACGAGGAGAGCGAGGCGACGCTCTATCGCCTGCTGCGCGAACGCCTGCCCCAGGCCGGCATCGTCAGCATCGGACACCGATCCAGCCTCGACGTCCTGCACGACGAGAGGATCGAGCTAGATCCTGCCCCGCCGCCGCAGCAGGCCGCCGCTGATTGAAGCCGGCCCCAATAAGCGAAAGGGCCGCCCGATGGGGCGGCCCTCCGATCCACTGACTGGACCCGCTTTAGGCGGCCTTCGCGTCGAGAACCTGCTTCGGCTGAGACGCGGTGACCTTGATGGTCCGCGGCTTCATCGCCTCCGGAACCTCGCGCACGAGGTCGACATGGAGGAGGCCGTTGGCAAGCTCCGCTCCGGTCACCTTGATGTGGTCGGCGAGCTGGAAGCGGCGCTCGAAGGCACGGCCGGCAATACCCCGATAGAGGTAGTCGGCCTTCTTCTCCTCGCGCTTCTGCTTGCCCGCGATCACCAGGCTGTTGCCCTGCGCGACGATCGAGAGGTCCTCCTCGCCGAAGCCGGCGACGGCCATGGTGACGCGATAGGCGTCATCGCCGACTTTCTCGATGTTGTAGGGCGGGTACGCCTGCTCGTCGGTGCGGCCGGCCGAATCGAGCAACGACATCATGCGGTCGAAGCCGACGGTCGAACGGAACAGGGGGGTGAGATCGAAGGTGGACATATCCGAGTTCTCCTTTGCTGAGCAACTTGGGAACGGGATCCGCCCGAGGGCCGGAAACCCGTCTGGTTTCGCTGTGGCGGACCCGCTCTGCGGCGCCCGACACCGGTGAGATAGGAACGCTCCGAGGGAAGTCAACCCGCCTTGACGGCGAGAATCGCACGCCCCATTTTCGCCTTATGGGACTGGTGATTCCGCCGTCCATCCAGCACCTTCCGCAGGCGCAACCGCAGCAGCCGGTTCAGCCGAAGCCGGAGGTCACCCAGCTCGCGCAGACCAGACCGATCGCCGCCCAGACGCAGCGGGCCGTCGCCGGCACCAGCCGGTCACGCGGCGCCGACGGCGCAAAGTCGGAAGAGCAGCGGGGGAAAGCCGGCGGAACCGGAGAGACGGCCGCCGAAGCCGGCGGGGCGCAGCCTCCGCGCAAACGTGACGGCCGCGTCACGATCGACGTTTGAGACGAGGCTAGTCCGCTGCGTCCATCATCAGCGCCGGCCAGGGCATTCGGCGCCGATCCAGAACACGTTCGACGACATCACGGGCCAGGAGGAGGCTGCCGCGCGAGCGCGGGGTCAGCCACGCGCTGTTGCTCTCCAGCGTCCGGTCGATATCGCCGACCAGGGCCTCGAGATCGTTGTCCGTGTACATTGGCGGAGGCCCCCTGAGGATGACGCGTCACGCGAAGTGGATTTAGATTAAATTTTATGAAATCAAAACGCGATTCCCGTCCAACTGCAAGCGGTTCCCGTCCCTTGGGGATAAGTCCCGCGCGCGACCTGCTGAATCAAGGATTTGCCCAGCATCAGGCCGGGCAGCTGGATGCGGCGGAGCGGCTCTATCGAGCCTCGCTGCGGGCTGACGAGATCGCCGATGCTCGACACCTGCTGGGCCTGCTGCTGCACCAGCAGGGACGCTCGAAGGAAGCGGTCGAAGCGATCGGCAAGGCCATTCGACTCTCGCCCCAGGCCGCCAATTTTCACTTGAGTTACGGCGCGGTCCTCGCATCGCTCGGCCATCTCGCACCTGCCGCGGCGGCGTTCCGACGCGTTCTCAGCTCCCGCCCGTCCGACCAGCTTGCCCATCGCAATCTCGCGACCGCCGAGCTCAGCCTCGGGCGCGCTCAGACTTCCTGCGCCTCGGCGGCGCGCGCGTGCCTCCTCGATCCGCGCGACATCATCGCCTGGACCGCGCGCGCACACGCGGCGAAGCGGCTCGACCGGCGCGCGGAGGCGTCCGCCGCCTGCCGCGCCGCGCTTGTCCAGGATCCCGGCTTCGACGAGGCGCGGTTTCTCCTCGCCAGCCTCGAAGGCGATCCCGATCGGTCGCCGCCCACCTATATCCGGAACGTCTTCGATAAGTATGCCGGCCACTTCGAGCGCGATCTCGTCGAGAGGCTCGGCTATCGCACGCCCGATATGCTTGCTGAGATCGCCAGGCACCATCTGAGCCCGGCACCGAAGAGCCTGTCGGTGCTCGATCTTGGATGCGGCACCGGGCTTGCCGGCGCCGCGCTGGCGCCGCTGGCCAGCCGTCTCGTCGGGATCGATCTGTCTCCGGCGATGCTGGCCGAAGCGCGCAAACGCGGTTTGTATGCCGATCTGGTCGAAGGCGATCTCGAGTCCATGGACTTCGACCAACCCTTCGATCTCGCGGTCGCGGCCGACGTCCTCATCTATCTGGGTGCGCTCGGTCCGACATTCGCCGCCATCGACCGGGCGCTGACGCCATCCGGTGCGATCATGTTTTCGGTCGAGGAGTTGACCGACGGCGAGACGTTCCGCCTGACCAGCGACCTTCGCTACGCCCACGCGGAAGGCTACATCGACCGGCTCGCCGCCGAGGTAGGCTGGACCAAGATCGTCGCGGAACGGGCTTCGCTCCGACGACAAGGAGACAAGCCCGTGCCCGGCGTGCTCTTCCTGTTCAGGAAGGGTTAGGAAGGGGCTGCAGGTTGTAGCCCCGCGCCCGCATGCAGAAATCGGCGAGGCTGCTCTCTTCCTGCATCCTGTTCAGCATCGGGTCGCCGAAATAGGGATAGCGGCGCCAGCCGTAAGGGCGCGGCCAAGCCCACATCGGCCATGCCTCGCGGGCAGCCATCGATCGGCATTCCTGCTCGTCGGCCGTCACCTGCTGCGGTGTCACGCCTGCCTTCTGGTAGGCCATGGGCGCGCAGCCGGCGAGTGCCAGGGCCGCCACTATCGGGACGAACGGGCGCATGCCCGCTGAACATAGCAGCCGGGCTGCCGGTTTCCATGCGGCCGCCTCGAAAACCTGATATTCAGCCGGCCCATGCTGCACGACCTCGCCACTGCCCTGCTCCGCCGGCTTCCGGCCGAGTCGGCCCATCGCGCCGCGCTTCGCGCAATGGCGCTCGGCTGGGGCCCGAAGCTGAGCGCCGAGCGCCCGCGCCTGGCGCAGACGCTCTGGGGACGCCGCTTCCCCAATCCGCTCGGGCTCGCCGCCGGCCTCGACAAGGATGCGGAGGCTCACGAGGACTTCCTCGCCGCCGGCTTCGGCTTCGTCGAGGTCGGCACGCTGACGCCGAAGCCGCAGATCGGCAATCCGCTGCCCCGGCTCTTCCGTCTTCCCGAGGACCGGGGCGTGATCAACCGCATGGGCTTCAACAACTGCGGCATTGCCGATGCCGCGGAGCGTCTGGCGACGCGCGACCGGCGCCGCGGAATCGTCGGCATCAACATCGGCAAGAACAAGGACCAGACGGACGCGGTCGTCGACTACGTAGTGGGCGTCGCGGCTCTCGGTCCGCTCGCCGACTACCTGACGATCAACGTCTCCTCACCGAATACGCCGGGCTTGCGCGCGCTCCAGGCCAAGGCGCCGCTGATCGAGCTGATCGACGCGGTGAAGGCCCAGCGCCACCGCCTCGGCCTCACCGACCCGCCACCGATCCTGGTGAAGGTCGCGCCCGATCTCTCGGCGGAGGAACGCCAAGCGGTCGCCGAGGTCGCGCTCGAACGCGGGCTCGACGGGCTGATCGTCTCCAACACCACGATCTCCCGTCCGTCGGACCTGGTCAGCGTCAATCGAAAGGAAGCCGGCGGGCTCTCCGGCCGGCCGCTGCGTCCGCTGGCCCTCGCCGCCCTCGCCGACTTTCACAAGCTGACCCACGGCCGCGTGCCGCTCATCGGCGTCGGCGGCATCGAATCCGGTCTCGACGCCTATCAGCGGATCCGCGCCGGCGCCTCCCTGGTCCAGGTCTATTCGGCACTGATCTATCAGGGTCCAGGATTGATCCCGCGTCTGCTCGACGAGCTGGAGGCGCTGCTCGATCGTGACGGCTTCGCGACCCTCGCCGAGGCGGTTGGCGCGGGCCTTCCATCGACCTCCTGAGCCGGGCAGAATGCGCGCCGCTCCCCGGGAGAATCGATCATAGAGCCGTCCCTCCTGATTCCCGTCGCTTCGTCCGCGGTTGCCGCGCTGGCGCTGCTGCTGGCGATCTTCCTGGCAATGTCGCTGAGCAGGGCCAAGTTCCGGATCCGGCTTATCGAGGCCAAGCTCGACGGTCTCGCCGAAGAGGCGGCCGAGATCGGCCGCAAGGCGACGGGCTCCGGCGAAAAGGTCGCAGCCGAGATGCGGGTGCTGCAGAAGCTGCTGGTTCAGCTCTCCGCGCAACGTGAACGACAGGCGGCACCGGCAGCCCCCGCTGCCGCACCGGCCGTGGAGAAGCTGCCGGTCGCGCCGAGCAAGCCGGTCATGGCCGACGCTCAGATCCTCGAGATCGTTCGCGAGGCGCTCAATGAGGAGAAGGTCGATCTCTTCCTGCAGCCGATCGTCAGCCTGCCGCAGCGCCGGCGCCGATATTTCGAGTGCTTCAGCCGCATCCGCGGGCCCAACGACACCTGGATCGTACCGGACCAGTACCTCGAGGTCGCCAAGCGGGCCGGTCTGATGGGCGCGATCGACAACATGCTGCTGTTCCGCTGCATCCAGCTCACGCGCCGCGCGCGCAAGGGCAAGATGGAACTGGGATTCTTCTGCAACATCTCGGGCTATTCGCTGGCCGACGAAGGCTTCTTCCGCGACTTCCTCGAATTCCTAGGCGAGTACCCGGAGCTGGCCCAGGGCCTGTTCTTCGAGTTCAGCCAGTTCGACCTCACCACCGGTCTCGACCACCGCGACGCGCTCCGTCGGCTCTCCAACCTCGGATACCGGCTGTCGCTCGACCAGGTGACCAATCTCGACATCGACATCAAGGATCTCGCTTCGCTCGGCTTCAAGTTCCTGAAGGTCGATGCGAACCAGCTGCTGTCGGCAGTGCGGTCGGGCGACGTCGACATGGGCGAGCTCCGCCTCACCCTCGACCGCTCGGCGGTCGACCTGATCATCGAGAAGGTCGAGACCGAAGATCAGCTCCTTGAAGTCCTCGACTGCCGGCCCGACTACGGCCAGGGCTTCCTTTTCGGCGAACCCAGACTCAGCGCAGAGGCCACGTGACCGTCCCAGTTTTGCAGGGCGTCCGCGACATCGCGGACAGCTACGACGCGTATATCGTCGACGTCTGGGGCGTCCTCTACGACGGCGGCGAGAAGGCGTATCCAGGCGTCATCGACTGTCTCGAGCGGCTGAGGAAGCGCGGCACGAAGATCGTCGTTCTGTCGAACTCGCCAAGACGCGCCGACATCGTCCGCGAGCGTCTCGACTCGATCAATGTCGACCGCCATCTCTACGACCACCTCGTCACCTCGGGCGAGGAGACACACCGCCATCTGAGGGACCGCCCCAACGCCTGGTACAAGAAGCTGGGAACGCGCGCGATCGACACCGGGCCGGCGCGGTTCAGCGGCCTCGTCGAGGGCACCGAGTTCACGCTGACGACAGACCCGGAAGAGGCCGACCTCGTCCTCAACACCGGCCCGAACGCGCTCGACGACAAGGTCGCCGACTACGAGGAGCTGATGCAGACGGCCATCCGACGCAAGCTGCCGATGATCTGCGCCAACCCGGACATCGAGGTCGTGATGGACGGCCGGCTGACCGTGTGCGCAGGCGGCTTGGCCCGCCGCTACGCCGAGCTCGGTGGCGACATCTACTTCCACGGGAAGCCGCACAAGGAGATCTACGAGCGCTGCTTCGATCTCATCAAGGACGTCGACCGCTCGCGGGTGGCGATGCTGGGCGACGGCCTGCTCACCGACGTACCGGGAGCGCGGCAGTCGGGGATCGACGCGGTCCTGGTCTGCGCCGGGTTGCCGTCCGGCGAGATGGGCATCCCTTCCGGCGCGACACCGGATGTCGACGCGCTCAACCGCCTTTGCGATTCATACCGCGAGAAGCCGGCCGCGGCACTCGCGACCCTCGCTTGGTGACCGCCTTATTGGCCGACGAGCCCCCTGGCACGACCGACGTGCGCCTCCCCATATGTAGGGCCGAGGAGATCTAGCCCATGTCCGCCATCCAGCAGACCGACGACCTGTTCTTCAACCGCCAGGACCTCGACCGCAAGCGGATCGACGGGATCGTCAACGACGCGCTGAAGGGCACGGACGACGGCGAGCTGTTCTTCGAGTACCGCCAGTCCGAGGCCCTGACCTTCGACGACGGCCGGCTCAAGAACGCCAGCTTCGACACCACCCAGGGCTTCGGGCTCCGCGCCGTCGCCGGGGAATCCGCCGGTTACGCCCACTCCTCCGAGATCAGCGAGGCGGCGATCAAGCGCGCCGCGGATACGGTCAAGGCGGCGCGACGCGGCCACAACGGCACCTATGCCGACGCGCCGTCAGGCACCAATCGCCAGCTTTACGGCGACTTCAATCCGCTCTCCGAGGTCGACTTCGCGACCAAGGTGAAGGTGCTGCAGGACATCGACGCCTACGCGCGGAAGAAGGACCCGCGCGTCCGCCAGGTCTCGGCCAGCATCGCCGGTTCGTGGCAGGCGGTTCGCATCCTCCGCTCCGGCGGCTACTCGGTCGCCGACATAAGGCCGATGGTCCGCATGACCGTGAGCCTGATCCTCGGCGAGGGCGACCGCCAGGAGTCTGGCTCCGAATCCGGCGGCGGACGCGTCTCCTACGACACCTATCTGAAGCAGGAGAGCTGGCAGGGCTTGGTCGACGAGGCGATCCGCGCCGCCGCGGTGAACCTCGGCGCCATCGCCGCCCCCGCCGGCGAGATGCCGGTGGTGCTCGGCCCCGGCTGGACCGGCGTCATGCTGCACGAAGCGGTCGGCCATGGCCTCGAGGGCGACTTCAACCGCAAGAAGACCTCGACCTTCTCCGGCCTCATCG
>CAZZLX010000156.1:0-7634 GCA_964655235.1 uncultured Rhizobium sp. | reverse complement strand
GGTCGGCAGGCGATAGAAGGTTCCGGTCGTGGGCGACATCCAGGCCGCATAGGCATCGGCGTCGCGCCAGCTGACCTTGACCGCCGGGCGGTCGGGCCGCGCGGCGGGCTCGGTCGTCGGCGGGCAGGCACGGTCGGCGACGCAGCGCGCATACTCCGTGTTGGTCACCTGGTAGCGCATCATCGAGATCGCGCCGACGCGCATCTTCTCGACCGGCGCCTCGACGGGGCGGCCGGCGCGCGTGAACTCGCCCGGCAGGCGATAGGCGATCGTGCTCTCGCGGATCGCGACGAAGCCCGCGTCGGCGACCTGGGCGTCCTTGAGGCCGGCCGACCCGGTCAACGCGATCGGGGCGGCGACGCCGGCGGCGAGGATCGGGAGCTTGATGGACATGCCGGAGTTCTCCCGGAAGGAGGGCGGCCCGCCGGAGCGGGCCGCCATGCCGTCACTTGTGGGCGTGCTTCTGAGGCAGCGCGCCCTGGGACTTGGTGCCGTTGATCGGCGACGGCGGCTTGACCTGGGTCATCAGGTCGTCGTCCCACGTGCCGTCGACCTTGAAGTGGGCCGCGGCGCCGAGCTCGACCGCCTCGATCAGGTTGTGGTTCACGTAGGCGTAGATGCCCGGCTGCAGGAAGGTGTAGAGCGCGGCACCGGCCGATCCGCCGCGGATGAACCAGGTCTCGAGGTCGCGCTCCGGCTTGTTGGCGAACTTGCCGGTCTCCCAGACGTAGTCGCCATGGCCGCCGATCAGGTGCGGGCGCGAGTCGCGGTTGGCCTGGGAGTGGATGATCAGCACGGTCTCGCCGACCTTGGCCTGCATGGCGTTCTTGCCGGTCAGCGCGCCGACCTTGCCGTTGAACACCACGTGGCTCGGGATCAGCTTCCGCATCACCTCGACCGTGTCGCCGTAGGACTCGCCGGGAGAGTCGTAGTCCTTGTACTTGCCGGCCTCATCCTTCGGGACGTAGAGGTCGTGCTCGCCGATGTAGTAGACGCGGTCGTACTTGAGCGATTTGCCGTTGCCGTCCTTGAGGCCCTCGCGCGGCAGCACCATGATCGCACCGTGCATGCCGGAGACCACGTGCCAGGGGATCATCGCTCCCTCGGGTGCGCAGTGGTAGACGAAGACGCCGGTGCGCGTCGCCTTCCAGCGCAGCACCACTTCCTCGCCGGGATTGATCAGGGTGAGCGCGCCACCGCCGAGCGCGCCGGTCGCCGAATGGAAGTCGATGTTGTGCGGCAGCGAGTTGGTCTCGGGGTTGACCAGCGTCAGCTCGACGTAGTCGCCCTCGTGCACGACCATGAGCGGGCCGGGCATCGAGCCGTTGAAGGTCATCGCCTGGAAGGTGGTGCCCTTGTCGTCGATGACCGTCTTCTTCTCTTCGATCTCCATGCGGAAGGCGATGATCTTCGGGCCCTGCCTGGTCGCCTGCTCGTGCGGGTGGACGAAGGGCGGGGCGACCAGCTCGATATTCTCCCGCTGCAGGTTCGACGGCATCGCGGCGACCGTCTGCTTCACCTGCGCCGCGGCCGCCGGCAGGCTCATGGCGAGAGTGGCGAGGGCGCTGCCCATCAGGGCGCTTCTGCGGGTGATCATGACGACACCTCCATCTGTTGAATTGGGTGCAGTGTCGTCCCGGCCACCGGTAGGGTCTTTGCGCTGCGTCAACTTCCCGGGCGATCGTCGCCGGGATTGACGCGCAGCAAAGAGCGGGGCGGCGACGCGGCGTTAGCCTAGGTCCATGCCCAAGCTTGCTGAGCACCTGACCGTCGGCGAGATCATGTCGCGGTGGCCCGCGACCATCGGAGTCTTCCTCCGCTACCGCATGAACTGCGTCGGCTGCCCGATATCGGGCTTCCACACGCTCGTCGATGCGTGCGACGAGCATGAACTCGACTTCGATACCGTGCTCGCGGCAATGCACGAGGCGGTGCTGACTCCGGCACCGGCCTAGCCGCCCGGGCGGTTGGCGAGTTCGAAGAGGCCGTGCGGGTCGGCCAGCACGATGCGCTGGCGGCCGCCTTCGACCAGACCGCTCTTCTCCCAGGCACTGAGCACGCGGCTCACCGAGTGCAGCGTCGTGCCGGTCATCTCGGCCAGGTCCTGCCGGCTGATCGGGAAATCGATCTCGATGCCCTTCTCGATCTTGCGTCCGGCCTGCTTGGCGAGCCTCAGAAGCGCGTGCGCGACACGGCGCTCGACCTCCTCGGTCGTCATCTCGATGATCCGCGTGTGCGCTTCCTGCAGGCGGGCGCCGATCGTCTGCATCGCCCCCGCGGCGATCGAGGGATGGCGCACCGTCAGCTCCGCCCAGCGCGACGACGGCCAGGCGAGGACCACGCTGTCGGCGACCGCCGTTGCGGTTGCCGGATACCGCAACAGCCCGATCGCCGGAGCAACCCCGAAGATCTCCCCGGGCGACACGTAGCGGACCACCATCTGGTGGCCGTCCGGCGTGGTCTTGGCCGCGCGCACATGACCGTGCAGGAGCAGGAAGAACGACGTCGCCTCCGCGCCCTGCTCGAAAACCGGTTCGTTCTTCTCGACGCGTAAGGAACGCGCGTCACGCAACACGTCGTCGAGCTCGGCCGGGCCGAGGCCGGCGAAGAGCGGAAGCGCGGAAATCGTGGAGCGATCGATCGACACCATGGACGATCTTTTAAGGCCAGGGATCGGCGCCGGGTTTGCGTTGCGTCAAAGAGACCGTTCGAGAGGCGGCTTATTGATACTGCGCACACCTTATGGAGATGGACATGCGCATGCTACTGACAATCGGCGCCCTGGTCGTGGGCCTGGCCCTGACCGGCGTCGCCAACGCGGCCGAGGTCGAGGTGAAGATGCTGAACAAGGGCGCCGAGGGCGCCATGGTGTTCGAGCCCTCCCTCGTGACCATCGCGCCCGGCGACACGGTCAAGTTCGTCGCATCCGACAAGGGCCACAACGCCGAGAGCGTGGACGGGATGCTTCCCGAGGGCGCCAAGACCTTCGTCGGCAAGATCAACGAGGAGATGGCGATCACCTTCGACAAGCCCGGCGTCTACGGCGTGAAGTGCAAGCCGCACTACGCGATGGGCATGGTGGCGCTGATCGTCGTCGGCAAGCCCGGCAACGATGCGGATGCGGCGAAGGTCGCGCATCCCGGCAAGGCAAAGCAGGTCTTCGCCGGCCTGTTCGCCAAGGCCGCGCCGTCGCTGGCGGCGAAGTAGGGCTCGGCAGTGATCGCGGCAGAGACTCGGCAGTGATCGCGGCAGAGAAAGGAAGCTGGCCGGTCCTCCTGACATACGGGTTCCGGCCGTTCTTCCTGCTTCCATCGATCTTCGCCGGTCTCAGCATCCCGGTCTGGCTCTGCGCCTATTGGGGCGAGATCACGATCGGGGGGCTGTTCCAGGCGCGGGACTGGCACGTCCACGAGATGATCTTCGGCTACGTGCCGGGAATCGTGGCCGGCTTCCTGCTGACGGCGATCCCGAACTGGACCGGGCGATTGCCGGTCCGCGGCGTACCGCTGCTAGTGCTGGTCTCGGCCTGGATCCTAGGGCGTATCGCCATGCTGCTCTCGGCGCAGCTCGGCTGGCTGCCGACCATGGCCGCCGACCTCCTGTTCCTGGCGCTCGTGATCGCGGTCACCGCGCGCGAGGTCGTCGCCGGCAGGAACTGGCGCAACCTGCGCGTCGTGGCGCTGGTCGGCATGCTTGCCGCCGGCAACCTTCTCTTCCACATCGAGGTGCATCTGCATGGCGCGGCCGACCTGTCGGCGCGCCTCGGCATCGCCGCGATCGTACTTCTCATCTCGGTGATCGGCGGGCGCATCATCCCGTCCTTCACCCGCAACTGGCTCATGCGAAACCATCCCAAGGCGCGGCTGCCGGCGGCCTTCGGCCGCTTCGACATGGCCGTCGTCGCGGCCAGCGCAGCCGCCTTCGCTCTGTGGGTCGCGATCCCGGAGAGCGCCTTCGCCGGCGCCGCTCTGCTCGTCGTCGGTGCCGCACACCTGGTGAGGCTCGCGCGCTGGGCCGGCGAGCGGACCTTCTCCGAGCCGCTCGTCCTCATCCTGCATGCCGGCTATGGCTTCGTTCCCGCGGGCTTCCTGCTCGCCGGATCAGCGTCGCTCGGGCTCGTGCCGCCGGCGACCGGGATGCACGCATGGGCTGCCGCGATCGCGACGATGACGTTGGCGGTGATGACGCGGGCGAGCCTCGGTCACACCGGCCGCCCCCTTAACGCCGGCGCCGCGACGGCGGCTCTCTACGCCGCCATCGTCTTTGCCGGGGTCGCACGCGTCGTCGCGGCGGGTCTTCCCGACCTGTCGCCGCTGCTGCTGCCGGCCTCGGGCATCGCCTGGGTCGCGGCGTTCCTCGGATTCGCCGTCGCCTTCGCCCCGGTACTCTGCCGGCCGCCGAGAGGCGCGATCTAGCCGCGGCGGATCGGGTTCGGGAGCAAGGCGGGCGCGTGGTCGCCTTGTTTCTGTTACGGAATCGTGACAGTTTGCCGGCCTCGCTCATGACCGCCGCCGCCGCCCATCCCTCGCCGAGGAAGACGCTCGCCGTTTGCGGCAGCATTCACGCCCTCCACGACGGCTTCACCGATCTCCTGAACGTGCTCTATCCGCTGCTGCAGGCGCAGTTCGGGTTGAGCTATGCCGCGATCGGCGCGTTGAAGGCCGTCTATTCCAGCGCAATGGCGGTCGGCCAGATCCCGTCGGGATGGCTCGCCGGACGCATCGGCAACGTCGCCGTGCTGGCGGGCGGCACGGCGCTGGTCGGGATCGGCTACGGTCTCGCCGGCGCCACCGGCTCGTTCGTCGGCGTCGTGATCGGCCTGTTGCTGGCGGGAGCGGGCGGCAGCACGCAGCATGCGATCGCCTCGTCGCTGGTGGCCTCGGCGCACCCAGGCCCGCGCTCGCGCGCGGCGCTCGGCACCTACAACTTCACCGGCGATGTCGGAAAGGTCGTGCTGCCGGCGATCTTCGCGCTGATCGCCGCAGCCATCGCCTGGCAGGAGGCGCTGCTCGCGATCGCGGTCCTGGGCGTCGTCTCGGCGGCCGTCGTGCTCGTCGTCCTGAAGGAGCCGGGCCCCGCGGCGGCGGTAATAGGAAAGGCCGGCGCGGACCACGAGAGCGTCGACCGACCCTGGGCCTACTGGCTGCTGTTCAGCATCCATATCGCCGACGGCCTGGTCCGCACCGGGTTCCTCGTCTTCCTGCCGTTCCTCCTGCAGGAAAAGGGCGCGGATCTCCCGACCATCGGCTTCGCTCTGTCGCTGATGTTCGCGGGCGGCGCCATAGGCAAGCTGGCGATGGGCTGGCTCGGCCAGCGCTTCGGCGTGGTGTGGTCTGTCGTGCTGACGGAAGGGGCGACGACGGTCCTGATCTTCGCGCTCCTGCCGCTCTCGCTCACCCTGGCCCTGATCCTGCTGCCGCTGGTCGGATTGATGCTGAACGGCACCTCGTCGGTGCTCTACGGCACCATCCCCGAGTTCGTCGAGGCGAAGAAGCGTACGCACGCCTTCGCCGTCTTCTACACCGGCGGCTCGATCGCCGGCGCCGGCGGTCCGTTTCTGTTCGGCCTGCTCGGCGACGCCATCGGTCTCGTGCCGACGATGGCGGTGGTCGCCTGCACCGCGCTGATCGCCGTCCCTCTTGTCCTGGCTCTCCGCAGCGCGTTCAGGCCGGCCTGACGCGGCTCAAGGCGTGAAGGTGCCGTCGGGGTTGCCGTGCCAGATCCCGGTCTGGTTCCGGCGCGCCGTCCTTTCGGCTTCGGCATAGGTCACGCCCCTGGCACCGTCGGCGACGGCGAGGCCGTTCCTGATCTGGGATTCCGCGAGGTCGACATTCCCGACCTTGCAGAGGGCGAGCATCGTTCCGCTCGGACTGCGGCCCTTGTCGGTGCAGCGCACGTCGGCGCCTTTGATCAGGCGCGCCAGACCTTCCTGCGAGTACCTGCCGCACCACCAGGGAAGCGCGTTGTCGAAGCAGCGTTGCTGCGGCTTGGGCGCGACGATCCCGTAGAGCCCGATCGTCTTGCCGTCGATCTTGAGCGTGTCGCCCGCGACCGCTTCCGCCGTGCCGCGAAGATCGACGGCGCGTGCCGGCGGCGGCAGGGCGGTCCACATGACGACGACGGCAGCCGCAGCGGCGGCACGCAACGACGTCGCGCGTTGGACGAGGGTGTGGATCGTGCCCGCCTTCATCGCTGCATTGATACGTCGGCGGCCGCGACTGCCCGTTGATCTGCATCAACGTTTCGGGTCCGCGGATTGCGCATGATTGAGCTCCGGATCAGAGGAGAGACGTCATGCGAAAATTTTCCGCGCGCGCGGCCGGGACGAGCATCCTCGTGCTGGCCGCGGCTCTCGCGATGGTGCTCCCGGCGTCGACGGCCTCGGCGCAGATGCGCGGGATGCCGGCGTCCGTGGCCGGCGCATCGGCTCCGTCGGTGATGGCCGTACAGGACGCGCTCGCCCGGCACGGATTCCCGATCAAGGTAGACGGCGTGCTGGGACCGGAGACCCGAGCGGCGGTCAAGGCGTTCCAGAGCCGCCACCAGCTGCCGGCGACCGGCGAGGCGGACTCGGCGACGCTTGCCAAGCTGGGTGTGCAGGATGGCGGACATGCCGCGCACTCTCCGTCGGCGACGTCGCACGCGGCGCATGGCCGGCCGGCACCTCAGGGCGGCATGGCCGGCGGCGGCATGATGCATGGAAGCATGATGCACGGCGGCATGATGAAAGGCCGCAGGATGGCGGAGGGGATGATGGCGCAGTGCGCCGACATGCATCAGCAGATGCGCCAGATGATGGCCCAGATGCAGGAGATGATGAAGACGATGCAGGATCAGATGAAGGCGTCGAAGCCGAACTGAGCGCGGAGGCGCCGCGCGTCGTCGGTCGTCGCGCGGGCCGTCACCAGATCCCGATATGGATCCCGCGCGCGCGATGCGTGTCGGTGCGGGCTTCGACCTCGGCGTCGGCGAGCCGCGCGCGAAGGCTCCGGCTCATTGACCATTCGAACAGGCGCTCCTTCATCTCGCGGCGGACCGCGATGCTGCCGGGATCGGTGCCCAGGTCGCGGTACTCGCCAGGGTCGTTCTCGAGATCGAAGAGCTGTGGCGCATAACCCTGCCATTCGACGTACTTCCAGCGCGCGGTCCTGACCATCAATCCCTGGCACTCGCCGGGCTTCCGGCCCAGCACCTCGCGGGCGCGGCGGAAGCTGTAGTCGAGCTCGCAGAAGACCGCGTCCTTCGCCGTGACCTCGCTGCCGCGCGTATGCGGGAGGAGGGAGGTGCCTTCGACGAGATGGCGGGGCACTTTGCCGCCGACCGCCTCGACCAATGTCGGTAGCACGTCGATCGCCTCGACTAGGCGGTCGTCGACGATGCCGCGCCGTGCCGACGGATCGGGATCGACGACGATCAGCGGGATGCGCACCGCCTGTTCGTAGAACAGCTCCTTCTCGCCGAGCCAGTGGTCGCCGAGGAAGTCGCCGTGATCGGAGGTGAAGACGATCAGGGTGTCGGCGAGCCGGCCTTCGCTTTCGAGGAAGGCGACCAGCCGGCCGATGTGGTCGTCGATCTGCTTCACCAGCCCCATGTAGGCGGGCAGGACGTTGCGACGCACCTCGTCGCGGGAAAAT
>CAZZLX010000155.1:0-7638 GCA_964655235.1 uncultured Rhizobium sp. | reverse complement strand
GAGTGGCGCGCGATCGCGGAATGCTCGTCCTCGGAGAGGTTGAGGATGCGCGACAGGCTGTCGAGCGAGCGGATACGGTTGCGCACCTGCCACTGCCAGTCGTTCCACTCGGCGAGCGTCGCCTGGGGGAAGAACCGCTTGCGGAAAGCATTGGTGCGGTCGCTGATCGGAAACTTAGGAGCGGATGCGCGCTTCTTCCTGCCGCCGGAGATCAATCGGCGGGTGAGGGCCTCGATGGCCGCGGCGTTGCTTGAGTCGCAGCCGCGCGTGGAGATGGTACTCGGAGGCTGTTCGGCGTCGTTCGGCATGTGAAGGGAAGCTCCGGAAGGAAGTGGTCAGTCAGCGTCCGTGAAAGGCATCACGCTCAAGCTGACTCGTCCGACCCTGTTGGAGCCACCCGACTCCTGACCTGACCTTCCGAAAATCCCATCACTGGATCGAACTTCGCTTGGACAGGGCGGACAAGAACTTGGGCACCGAACCCGGACCCGCCCCCTACATACGGGGGGAGGTTGCCCTTGTAAAGACTTTCTGACTCATTTTCCCCAATTAAGTGCCGACAAATACTGATGAACGCCCAATGTACCCATGGGCGACCTTGCTCTCATCTACGATGATCTAAGCAAATCGGCCTGCATACCCCAATGAAAGAGCAAAGTATCACTGTAATAACGATTTATGCCGTCCGCCCCTCGCCCGCTCTTCAATGCTTAGGCTCGACGCATCAGTTTCCGCGAGCGGAGCCGAGTCATCGCGGCGTGTCGCGAGGAGTCTTCCGAGTAGATCGGAGTCCTTGCTCTGGCGACTTCACTCCGACCCGCGCCTATAGTGGCGCTCCCGCCGTCGTCGCTCCTCATCCTTTCGAACAAGAGGTCCTCATGATCGACCGCATCGAGCATTGGCAGATCACCAAGCCCGTGACCCGCTCGAAGGGCGGCCTCGTCGCGTCGCAGAGCCGCATCGCTGCGGAAGCCGGCGCCGAAGTCCTGGCCGAGGGCGGCAATGCGATCGATGCGGCGGTCGCGACTGCCTTCGCGCTGACCGTCACCGAGCCGTGGATGAGCGGCATCGGCGGCATCGGCTCGATGATCGTCCACATCGCCAAGGACAAGAAGACCTACGCGGTCGACTACGGCCCGATCGCTGCGCGCGGTCTCGACCCGAAGCGCTATCCCCTGACCGGCAAGGCCGGTCCCGCCGACCTGTTCGGCTGGCCCGGCGTCGTCGACGACCGCAACGTCCATGGCTACGAATCCATTGCGGTGCCTGGATCCGTCGCGGGCATGGGCCTGGTGCACAGCCGCTTCGGCAAGCTGCCCTGGAAGAAGGTGATCGCGCCGGCGGTGCGGCTGGCGAAGAAGGGGCTTCGCGTCGACTGGTGGACGACGCTGCAGATCGCGGCCGAGGCCGCCGACCTCCGCCGCGATCCCGTCGCGCGGAAGACCTACATGCCGAACGATCTCCCGCCGGTCACCACGACCACCGTGACCCCGCCGTATCTCGACCTCGGCCCGCTCGCCCAAACGCTGGAGCGCCTGCAGAAGGCCGGGTGGGAGGACTATTACAAGGGCGACGTCGCCCAGGCGATCGCCAAGGACCTCAAGGCCGGCGGTTCTCCGATCCGCGCCGAGGACCTCGCCGCCTACTCTGCCCGCCTAGTCGAGCCGATCACGGTCGAGCGCAACGGCGTCGTGCTCCACACCATGTCCGGCCTCTTCGCCGGCCCGACCTTCCGCGCGGCGTTCTCGAACATCCCCGGGAACCTCGGTACCAAGATCGGCGCCAAGGCCTTTGGCGCCTATGCGAAGGCGCTGTCCAAGGCCTATGCCGACCGCCTGACCAAGATGGGCGCCGAGGACGTGAAGGGCAAAGGCTCGACCACGCATCTCGCCACGGTCGATGCCGACGGCAACATGGTGTCGCTGACCAACACGCTGCTGTCGCGCTTCGGCTCGCGCTCGGTGCTGCCGACTACCGGCATCCTGATGAACAACGGCATGATGTGGTTCGACCCGGTGCCGGGGAAGCCGAACTCCATCGAAGCCGGCAAGCGGCCGCTGACCAACATGTGCCCGGTCGTCGGCACCCGGAACGGCAAGGGATGGTTCGCGATCGGCGGCTCGGGCGGGCGCAAGATCCTGCCGGCGATCCTGCAGATCTGCTCGTTCATCTCCGACTTCGGCATGTCGCTTGAAGAAGCCTTCCACCAGCCGCGCATCGACGTCTCGGCGCCCGACAAGGCGACCGCCGACTGGCGCCTCGATGCCAAGTCGATCGCCGCCGTCGCCAAGGTGGTGCCGACGACCGAGGTCGAGGCAGCGGCCTATCCGGGCAACTTCGCCAACCCGATCGCGGTCATGCGCAACGGCAAGAGCAACGAGGGCATGACCAACGTCACGCTGCCGTCCGCCTCGGTCGCGATGGGATGACCGTCGAGGTCAGCGCCTGGCCGACGCCGGATACCTTCGTCGCCAATCTCGGCGAGGTCGACGAGGTCAGGGGCTGCATCGTCCACGGCATGGCGCACACGTGGCTGGCACGCCCGGGCATCTTTCGCGCCGGCACGCCGCTGCTGACGGCATCGATCGACGGCAAGACCGTCGCCGCCGCGGTCCAGGCGAGCGTCGGAAAGGTCGTGTTCAGCCTGGGGCCCACCGAGGCGATCCTGGCGCTCGCCGAGTGGTGGGAGAAGGCAGGCAAGCGGCCGACCGCGGCGGTCGTGCCGGAATCGGCGCGCTCGGTGCTGCTGAGCCTCTGGTCCGGGTATCCGACGCTCGAGAACACGCTCTACGCACTCCGCACGGCGCCGGCGCTTCCCGACAAGCCGGGCCTGCTCCGCCGGGCCACGGCGGATGAGGCCGAGTGGCTGATCGGCTGGACCGCCGCCTTCGGCCGCGACGCGCACCTGCCCGGCGATCCGAAGCCGAAGCTGGTGGTCGAGGCCAAGCTCGCCGCCGGTCATCTGTTCGTCTGGGAGGACGGGGTGCCGCGCACGATGGTGGCGCTGGCGGGACCGACGCCGAAGTCGGTGCGCATCAACAACGTCTACACGCCCGACGTCTTCCGCAAGCACGGCTACGCCTCGGCGGCGGTGGCGATGCTGTCGCGGATGGAGCTTCAGGCGGGCCGCCGGGTGGTCCAGCTCTTCGCCGACCGCAAGCTCGCCCACACCAATCGCATGTACCGGAAGATCGGCTTCGAGCCGGTTGCCGACTTCGTCGACCTCGAGCTGACACCAGCTTGAGCGACGTCGGCCCATCCGCGCGATCGCTCGCGCGGATGGATCGAAAAGACGTCAGATGGCGGCGACGCCGCCGATCTCGACCAGGTGCCCAGGGGTCGCGAGGCGCGACTCCACGGTGGCGCGGGCCGGTGGCGAGTCCTTGTGCAGCCACTGGTCATAGACCGAGTTCATGTCGGCGAAGAAGCGCATGTCGCTGAGCCAGATCTGCACGGTCAGCAGCTTCTTCTTGTCGGTGCCGGCCTCGGCCAGGATCGCATCGATCTTGTCGAGGATCTGCTTGGTCTGGCCCTTCACGTCCTGGGTCAGGTCGTCGGCGGTCTGGCCGGCGAGCCAGCAGAGGCCGTGATGGGTGGAAGCGCCCGAGAGACGCGCGCCGGGCCGGATACGCTTGACTGACATGACTATCCTCCGAGGGAATTGGAACGGGAAAGGCCGGAGTATGTCGAAGGCCGGCGCAGGAGGCCAGCCTGCTTGACCTACTTGCGAAATGGCCGATAGCGTCGCCCACGTGCAACCGCTCGCTGGCCTGAAAGTCCTCGATTTCTCGACGCTGCTGCCGGGGCCGCTGGCGACGCTGATCCTGGCCGAGGCCGGCGCCGAGGTGCTCAAGATCGAACGGCCAGGGACCGGCGACGACATGCGGCACTTCCCGCCCTTCGTCGCCAAGGAGAGCGCGCTGTTCGCGCTTCTCAACCGCGGCAAGAAGAGCCTCGCGCTCGATCTCAAGGACGCAGCCGCCTGGACGACGCTGGAACCGTTGGTGCGCGACGCCGACATCTTGGTCGAGCAGTTCCGCCCGGGCGTGATGGATCGTCTCGGGCTCGGCTATGCGACGCTGAAGGTGATCAACCCGCGCCTCGTCTATTGCTCGATCACCGGCTATGGCCAGGACGGGACGAAGGCAAACCTCGTCGGCCATGACCTGACTTATCTCGCCGAGGCCGGCGTGCTGTCACAGGCGAAGCTGGGATCGGTGCCGCCGGTGCTCGCCGCCGATATCGCCGGCGGTGCCTATCCGGCGGTCATGAACATCCTTATGGCGCTCCGCCGCCGCGATACGACCGGCGAAGGCTTGCATCTCGACATCGCGATGGCCGAGCAGTCGCTGACCTTCGCCGTCGGCGGCCTTGCAGAGCTGTTCGCGACCGGTACCGCTCCCGGTCCAGCCGAATGGCTGCTCACCGGCGGCTCGCCGCGCTATCAGGTCTATCCGACGTCGGACGGCCAGTTCCTTGCCGCGGCCCCGCTGGAGCAGAAATTCTGGCAACGCTTCTGTGAGCTGATCGCGCTTCCTGTCGAGCTCCGCGACGATCGTCGAGACAGCGAGGCGACGCGATCAGGTGTGGCGAAGCTGATCGGGGCCAAGCCGGCCTCGCACTGGCGGAAGCTCTTCGACGGCGAAGACGTCTCCTGCGCCGTCGTCGCGACGCTCGAGGAGGCGGTCGCCGATCCCCAGATCGCCGCCCGCGCGGTGCTCGCCCATCGCCTGAACGTCGCCGGCAAGGAGATACCGGCGTTTCCGGTTCCGGTCGCCCCTGAGTTCCGGCGCGCGCCCGAGACGGCGCGGGCGCCGAAGCTCGGCGAGAAGTCTTAAGGGAACAGCAACGCCAGTCCCTGCCGGGACTGGAACATCGCCGCGTTGTCGTGGCCGACGCCGGGGACGGTCGCGAGCGTATGACGCGCCGCGATCTCCTCGCCGAAGAGGTAACGCTCATAGGCATGGAAGGCGAGGCCGCGGTCGTAGCGGCTCGGCCCCTGCGCCATCGCCGCGCCGCTGCGATCGAGTTGCGGGTGTGCAGGATCATTGTCCGCCTCGCCGAGAAGGAAGGCGACGCGGCGCTTGGCATAGCGCTCCTTGAGGGCCGTGAGATCCGCATCAAAGTGCGAAGGCAGTTTCGCGAGGCCGTACTTGTAGTCGTCGTAGTCGGGGCACGCGGCCCGATCGGGCACGGCAAAGCGGCCGCCGCCCGCGGGGCGCTCCGGCGTGAGATAGAGATAGGCGGACGGGTTGGCGACGATGTGGGTGAGCTGGATGCCGCGCGCCGCGAGCTTCTCGTCGGCTGTGCCGAGCACCGCATAGCGATGGCCGATCTGGCCGCCGGCCGAATGCCCGGCGAGGACGATGCTGCGGAGATCGGGATAGCGGGAGCGATCCGCCAGATGATCCAGGATCCGGTCGATCGCAGCGAAGGAGGAGATCGCCGGCCGGGATTCGCTCACGCCCCCGTGCTTCCAGCCGTCGAGGCTCCACCAGGCGAGACCAGATGTCCGCATGCCATGCGCCTCGAGGTCCACCTCGGCCAGCAGCTGGGGCGCGACCACCAGGCTCCGCGCGGCGGCCGCGCCCGCCAGCCGCTTCGCCTCCTTCATGCCGGCGAAGTAGATGTCCGCATTCCGGAGCGTGCCGTGGATCACCACCACGGCGTGCTCGATCCCCGCACCGGGCTCGCTCAGCGGCGCTTCGGCATAGAGCGCCAGCCCGGCGCCGCCGAGGTCGAGCCGCTGGTTGCCCAGGGCGGCGACGGGCTCCTTCTGCGATACCTTTCCGATCTCGGGCGACGTCAGGGTCATCTGCGTTCCGTTCCGGGCAGTTACGTCTGCGCGAGGCCCCTTCCTTATGAGCGCCCCGCCTCCTATATTTACGGTGTCGGGAAACCGACTATGGCGATAAACGGTGCGTAGAATAAGCGTTACGGACCCGGGGGCAGTGCCCGGCGCCTCCACCAGTTTCCCCCGGCTCTTCGGAGCCGGGTCTCATGGGGGCGATCCAGGATCGACGTGCGTGGTAAAGGCGCATTTTTTGCTCGGCATGGTTCCGCCGTTATCGGGCCACTCATAGGTGCCAACGACAACCGTATGGCCCTCGCTG
The DNA here is from genome assembly GCA_964655235.1 of uncultured Rhizobium sp. Taxonomy (GTDB): domain Bacteria; phylum Pseudomonadota; class Alphaproteobacteria; order SHVZ01; family SHVZ01; genus SHVZ01. Next base: position 1,525 of record CAZZLX010000155.1, on the reverse strand, counting down.
CCTAACACTAGGTAAGCGCGGTCCGGGGGGCACCGGGCAACAGAAGCCCCCCACTTCGCGTTCGACTACTTTCCCGGCTTCAGGGTCATGGCCAAGGATCTGCTGCGCTACGACAAGATGATCGAGTCCGCCATGCGCGGCGTCGTGCGGCAGGCAGTCTCGGAGGCGGCCAAGCACGGGCTGCCCGGCGCTCATCATTTCTATATCTCCTTCCGTACCGACCATCCGGGCACGGTCGTGCCCGACTATCTGAAGTCGCGGTACCCGCAGGAGATGACCATCGTGCTCCAGTACCAGTTCTGGGGCCTCGAGGTCGAAGAGGAGCAGTTCTCGGTCACCCTCAGCTTCAACAACGTGCACGAGCGCCTGACCGTCCCCTTCCAGGCGGTGACGGTATTCGCCGACCCCGCCGCCAAGTTCACCCTGCCGTTCCAGGCCGCCCCGGTTCAGCCGGGTCAGACCGGCCAGCCGCCCGCCGCCGTCTCCGAGCTGCCGGCCAAGCCCGACGGCGTGGCGGTGGCACCGCCGGCCGACGAGACCGCCGCCGAGGGCAAGGTCGTCACGCTCGACGCCTTCCGCAAGAAATAGCCGCTTCCGCCTTTCGAGGAGTCCCCCGATGCCCGATACCGTCGCCGCGGATGCGGCCTATTCGCCGATGTTTCCGCTCGCGAAGGGCGACACTGTCTGGCGCAAGATCTCCGACAAGGGCGCGACCAAGGTTCCCTTCGGCGACGGTCACCTGCTCAAGGTAGATCCGAAGGCGATCGAGGACCTGACGCGCGAGGCCTTCAGGGACATCGCGCACTACCTGCGCCCGGCCCACCTGAAGCAGCTCGCCTCGATCCTGCATGACCCCGAGGCCTCGGCGAACGACAAGTTCGTCGCCCTCGACCTGCTCAAGAACGCCAACATCGCCGCCGGCGGCGTGCTGCCGATGTGCCAGGACACCGGCACCGCGATCGTGATGGGCAAGAAGGGCGAGCGCGTCTTCACCGGCGCCGACGACGAGGCCGCGATCTCGCGCGGCGTCAAGCGCACCTACACCCAGACCAACCTGCGCTACAGCCAGATGGCGCCGCTGGACATGTACAAAGAGGTCAACACCGGCGACAACCTGCCGGCCCAGATCGACATCTACTCGACGCCCGGCGACGAGTACCACTTCCTTTTCATCGCCAAGGGCGGCGGCAGCGCCAACAAGTCGTTCCTCTATCAGGAGACGAAGGCGGTCCTGAATCCCGAGTCGCTGATGAAGTTCATCGACGCGAAGATGCGGACCCTCGGCACCGCTGCCTGCCCGCCCTACCACCTGGCGATCGCGATCGGCGGCACATCGGCCGAGTTGACGCTCAAGACGGTGAAGCTCGCCTCGGTCAAGTATCTGGACAACCTTCCGACCAAGGGCGACAAGACCGGGCATGCCTTCCGCGACGTCGAGACCGAGCAGCAGGTGCTCGAGCTCTCGCGCAAGATGGGTATCGGCGCCCAGTTCGGCGGCAAGTATTTCTGTCACGACGTGCGCGTG